>NZ_JBFUMO010000042.1:0-21532 GCF_054049355.1 Roseateles sp. P5_E11
GATATACCCCATCACGGGGTTGCTGATGGCATCCAGGATGCTGGCCAGGGAGAAGATCGTGGCCGCCTCGACGACCGTCAGACCGCAGAAGGTCGTGTAGAAATAGAGCAGCCATGCGGCCGCAATGGCCAGGGCACCGCTGCCCAGCAGGTTGGCGCCGCCGTAGCTCAGCGTGTGCCTCATCGAGATCGTTTTGCTCATGACTTGCTGTCTCTCATTTAACTGGAAGACAGTTTCATTTTTTGTGGCCTGCCGTTCCGTGAAGCAAGTATCCCATTTACAGATGCTTTGGGACCTGCCGTCAACCCTGGGCTGAACCGGTCGCAGGTGGCCTGAACTTCTCGTTCCCCCATGCACTGAGCCCTGCCGGCTGGGGCCGGCAGGGCTCAGTGCAGCTGCAGTCGCTGCGCAAGGGGGCCCGCGAGGCCGACGCGATGGTCAGGCCCCGCTGGGCGGGCTCAATCGGCGCGCAGCTTGGCGCGCAGGCCGGCGCCGATCTCGGGCCGATCGAGGAAGGGATCGGTCGGGTTGCGCAGCAGCATGACGTCCTCCAGCCGCGTCTGTACGCCGGCCAGAGCCTGCGGGTGGCTGAAGATGTAGAACTTGTTGTGGTCGATGGCGTCGAACACCATGGCCGCCACATCGGCCGCGGTCAGCTTGCCCGAGGACACAGCCTTGTCGCTCTGGGCCTGGGAAATCATCTGGCTCTTGGTCGGCTTGCTCGCCGCGAACTCGCCGGGGCGGTTGCGRTGGCTCTGGCTGATGCCGGTGGGCACGAAGAASGGGCAGAGCACCGAGGCATGGACCTGGTCGGTCACCAGGGACAGGTCCTGGTACAGCGTCTCGGACAGCGACACGACGGCGTGCTTGGACACGTTGTAGACACCCATGTTCGGCGGGTTCAGCATCCCAGCCATGGAGGCGGTGTTGACGATGTGGCCCGAGTAGCCCGGGTCGGCCTTGGCCGCAGCCAGCATCATGGGCGTGAACAGGCGCACGCCATGCACGACGCCCATCACGTTGACACCCATGACCCATTCCCAGTCGGCCAGGGAGTTCTCCCAGATCAGGCCGCCCGAGCCGACGCCGGCGTTGTTGAAGACGAAGTGGGGCGCGCCGAAGCGTTCCTGCACGGCGGCGGCCAGGGCTTCCATCTGATCGGCCTTGGCCACGTCGACGACCCGGGCCAGCACCTCGACGTCCTTGAACTCGGAGGCGGCCTTGTCCAGCGCATCGGCCTGCACGTCGACGAGGACGAGGTTCATGCCGCGCCGGGCGGCGAGGCGGGCGGTTTCCAGGCCGAAGCCGGAACCGGCGCCGGTGATGACTGCGGTTTTCTTGGTCATGTTCAGGTCTCCAGAGAAGGCGAAGGGCCGCCCCGAGGCTTCTTAACCCCCTCGGGGGGCTGAGGCGCTTGCGCCGATTGGGGGCTACGTTTCTGCATCTCTTGGTGAGCGATGCCGTCTTCCATGTATTGCTCGCCAATGGGCGAGAAGCCGAAGCTTGCGTAGAAGCGCTCCAGGTGCGCCTGCGCATGCAGCGTGATCGACTGGCCGGGCCACAGCTGCTCGCACTGCGCGACGGCTTCGGCCATCAGCGCGCGGCCCATGCCACCACTGCGTGCCGCGGGCGATGTGACGACGCGGCCGATGAGGGCGTCGGGCGCCTTCAGTCCCGGTGGGATCAGCCGCGCATAGGCCTTGAGCTGGCCGTCATCGCCGTGACCAAGCAGATGCCAGGTCTTGGCGTCGAGGCCGTCGATGTCAAGGAACACGCAGTTCTGCTCGACGACAAAGACCTCGGAGCGCAGGGCCAGCACACTGTAGAGCTGCTGCACGCTCAGTTCGTCAAAGCGCAGGCAGGTCCAGCGCATCAGATCAACTTGACGAGCTGCTTGCCGAAGTTCTTGCCCTTGAGCAGGCCGATGAAAGCCTCGGGCGCGCTGGCGATGCCTTCGGCAATCGACTCGCGGAACTTGAGCTTGCCCGTGGCGACCATCGTGCCCAGTTCCTTCAGCGCCTCGGGCCAGACTTCCATGTGCTCGGACACGATGAAGCCTTCGACTTTCATGCGGTTGACGAGGATGAGCTGGGGCGCCGCCATCGGGATGGGCTGGCCGTCGTAGCCGGAAATCATGCCGCACATCGCGATGCGGCTGAAGGCGTTGGCGCGCAGCAGGACGGCGTCCAGGATCATGCCGCCAACATTCTCGAAATAGCCGTCGATGCCGTTCGGGCACTCGGCCTTCAGCGCGGCAGACAGCGAGCGCACGTCGGGGTGCTGCTTGTAGTCGATGCAGGCATCAAAGCCCAGTTCCTCGACGACATAGCGGCACTTGTCGGCGCCGCCGGCGAGGCCCACCGCGCGGGCGCCGCGCGCCTTGGCGAGCTGGCCGACCACACTGCCGACCGCACCGCTGGCGGCGCTGACGACGACGGTTTCACCGGCCTTCACGTTGATGATCTTCGTCAGGCCATACCAGGCCGTCACGCCGGGCATGCCGACCGAGCCCAGGTAGGCGGACWGGGGGATGTGGGCGGTGTCGACCTTGTTCAGCACGCCGCGCTGGGTGGCGTCGACGGTCTGGAATTCCTGCCAACCGCCCATGCCGACGACCTTGTCGCCGACGGCGAAATTGGCGTTTTTCGACTCGACCACTTCGCCGACGGTGCCGCCGATCATGACTTCATCGAGCGGCTGCGAGGCCGCATAGCTCTTGCTCTCGTTCATGCGCCCGCGCATGTAGGGATCGAGGCTGAGGAAGTGGTTGCGCACGCGCACCTGGCCCTCGATCAGCGCGGTGAGCGGCGCTTCGACGAGGCGGAAGTTGGCGGGCGTGACCTCGCCCTTGGGGCGGGAGGCGAGGACGATCTGGCGGTTGATGGGGCTCATGGGGCTGCTGGTTCACACGACAGCCGCCATTGAAGCACCCCGGGGGAGGCCCCTGCGTCCCAGGCGCGACAACGCTTTAGAGCGGTCGACTCACGGTGCGATCGTGATCGGGTAGCTGGTGCAACCCAGCTTCTCGGAAATGTCCTTGCTGGCCGTCTGCAGCATCCTGACGACCTCGGGCGCCTTCTCGACATCGAAGCGGAAGGTTGGGAAGGACACGCTCATGCCGGCGATGGGCTGGCCGAGGCGGTCGAAGATGGGCACGCCCAGGCAGCGGATGTGATCGTCGAACTCTTCGCGGTCTTCGCCGAACCCCTGCTTCTTGACCTGCTCCAGCTCGGCCAGGAAGGCCGGGCGTTCCGTGATGGTCTTGTCGCGAAAGCGCTTGAACTCGGCACCGTCGAGGATGCGGTCGCGGCGCTCGGGGTGTTCCCAGGCCATCAGCACCTTGCCGATGGCCGTGCAGTGCAGCGGCGCGCGGCGGCCGATGCGCGAGTACATGCCCAGCATGTGGCGCGAATCGACCTTGTGGATGTAGATGATCTCGCTGTCGATGAGGCTGCCCAGGTGGACGGTCTCGCCAGTGGCGTCGGCCAGCATCTGCATGTGGTGCTTGGACAGGTCCACGAGTTCGGGCGAGGGCAGGGCCTTGGCGCCGATCTCGAACATGCGCATGGCCAGGCCGTAGCGCTCGCTGTCGGCCTCCTGGCGCACATAGCCCAGGCCCTTCATCGTCTGCAGGAAACGGTAGACCGTGGCCTTGGGCATGGCCAGGCGCACCGACAGGTCGGTGATACCGATGTCACTGCGCTCACCCAGGGCGTTCAGGATCGCGAACACCTTGAGTACCGCGGCAACCGACTCCGGCTGCTTGGAATCAGCAATGTCGTCGTCCATCGTTTCGATTCTTTCGGGTGCGTGTTTCAGTAGCCGGATTCTGACTCAGGCGCGGCGCGGCCCGACGCCTGCGCGGATTTGCTCAACCAATTGATCGGGACGGGCCGGGCGCAAGGCTGCCGCGTCGTAGGACTCGTCGGGGCGCCAGCCGACGTCGGCGGACAAGGTCTCGCCGGCGTGCGTGGCTGCCCAAGCGGCCAGGATGTCCACCGGTTGGCCGTTGAGCCGGCTTTCACGGTCGGTGAAGGCGCTGCCCTTGAGGCGGCGGATCAATCGGTCGGCCTTGATCTCGGGCGGCAACTCCCAGCGGTTGTGCTCGCTGTACAGGCGCGAGCGGATGCCCACGCCCAGGGAGTAGCCAAAGTCCTCGGCGCGCTCGGCGCTGAAGAGGTTGGCGACGACATGCACGCGGCCAAAGCGAACCCGCGGCGTGCGCTCCTTGCAGGCGTGGAAGTGGTTGTGATGCAGCGTGACGCGCAGCAGGCCGTCATCCGTGATGCGGCCGTCGCTGTTGCCGATCAGCATGGTCTTGTCGTGGGCCTGGAAGCGGCACCAGGACACGGTGACGAGATCGCTGCCGTTGGTGATGTCCAGCAAGCCGTCGTGGTGCTGCACGCGCTGGCCCAGGCGGATGGGCTCGAGCTTGTCGGGGTGGTTGCCGTCGTCGAACAGGCAGTGGTCCACCCAGACGCGGTCGGCACCGCGCAGCGACAGCGCGTCGTACTCCGAGTTCCACTCGCCGTGCACGTTGTCGCGCGGCTCCCAGGCGGGGAAGTGGTCGTACGCGTCGGAGAAGCGCAGGTCGCGGATGACGATGTTGCTGACCTTGTCCAGCAGCACCATGCCGTGCTGGAAGCCGGCGCCAGGTGCGGCGCCCAGCAGCGTCGTGTTGGACGGCAGGCGCACGATGGAGACGTCGGCCTGGCGCTTCTCGGAGCGCTTGCGGGCATCTTCCAGCGGCCCCCTGGGGTCGTCGCGGCCCCAGGTGGCGGGGTCGAACGCGCGGTCGAAGGCGTCGAAGTTGAACTCGGGATCGCGGAAGGCTTCGACGCCGCCGGGGCAGAGGTCGATGAGCTTGTGGATGCGGATGATCTTGGGCTTGTCGCCCAGGCGAAGCGCGGCATCCAGGCCGGCGCGATCGTGAACGTCGAAGACATGCTCGGGAACGGCTCTGGCCCCGCCGGTCGTGCCGCCGGTGCCCGCCCAACCCAGAGGCGCTTCAACGGGTGCATGGGGCGCGGTGGCGCAACCGCCCAGGGCAGAGAGACCGGCAAGAGCCAGCAGGTGGCGACGTTGGAAGCTCATTGATTTTTGAACTCGAAAAGACGGTTGCCGGCGGCGTCGAAGGGTCGGCGCGAGGTGCTGGCCGACCAAGGGCCGATGTGGGTGCCGATCTCGCTGTCGCGCACGACGGCCGCGCCATTGGGGCTGGTGCCGGCCACCCAGGTGCCAGCCTTGACACCCGCATCCCAGGCACGACCGATGGATGTGGCGCCGGGCGCGATGCCGGGCTCGCCGACCAAGCGGCTGTGCGTGATCAGAAACCCCTGGGTCACGTCGGGCGCCGTGCTGGGCGCCAGGACGATGCCGCCGTGCCCAGGCGTGCGGCGGTTGGCGCGGCTGAGGATGGTGCTGTGTTCGATGACGAGCACGGCGTTGCCGAAGATGAAGTCCACGTCGCCGGCGATGAGGCTGTGGCGGATCAGCTGGCGGGCTGGCGCGTCAGGCGTGCGGCGCTTGGCGTAGAGCGTGTCCTGGTGGCCCAGCAGGCGCACGCCTTCGAGCTGGATGCGGTCGCCCATCAGCGTCAGCGCCACGGCCTGCGCACCGCCGCTTTCGCCCACGCCCGGCGGGTAGGCCTCGCCGCGGCGCACGCCGTCCATCGCGTCGTTGGCAATGGTCAGCGAGATGAGCTGAACGTCGTTGCTCTGCACCAGCATGCTGGTGCTGCCGCTGGTGCCGACGGTGGCCTTGCCGAGTTCAGGCCAGCAGGGGTGGGCGGGCTCGTTCTCGCCCTTGGGCTTGCCGGAGAAGCGGCTGTCGACGAGTACGACGGCGCTGGCCTCAAGCGCCGAGCCGACGAGGGCCAGCGGCGCCTTGTCCTTGATGCAGACGGGACCGCGGTAGGTGCCGGGCTGGATGTGGATGACCCAGCGCTTGCCGCCCTCGGCGGGCACCTTGTCGATGGCGGCTTGCACCGACTCACCCGGCTTGACGACGAAGTCAGGCGCCGTCGCGGTGAGGTCGGCCAGCGGCCCCGGCTTCCAGTCGCCGAGGTAGGCCGCCGCGGTGTGCGCGGCGGCCTGCTCGGCCGGCAGCTGAGGGCGTGCTTGCCCCTGAGCTGCCGTTACGGCAAGCGATGCGGCCAAGGCCAGCGCGAGCTTCACAGGTCGGCCAGGTAGAGGGCCGGCTCGACGCCGCTGGCGCGCTCCTTGTCGCAGCTGAACAGCACCTGCTTGTTGTCCGGCGTGAAGCTCGGGTGCGGATGCGTGACCTGGCGGTCGTCCTTGTAGACGTCCCAGCCGCTGTCGTGCCGCGCGATGGGGCGGGTCGTGCCGGCTTTCAGGTCGAACAGGTGCAGATACGGGTCGCCCACCAGCATCGCATTGCTGGCCGTGCTGTCATGGCTGACCTTGCCCACGCCGTCGCCGACGATCAGCGTGCCGTCGTAGTTGCTCATCAGGTGCGAGCACTGCGGCATGGCCGTCAGCAGCTTGTTCTCGAGAGTGACGGGGTCGAGGCTGTAGATCCAGCGCTCGGGCGACTTCTCGTTGTAGCTGACGTAGATCATGGCGCTGCCGTCCGGCACCCAGAACTCGTGCGTGCAGCTCTCGCCGTCGAGATGTTCCTTGCCGCAGCGGCGGTTCGTGCCGTTCTCGTCGATGAACCACATGCGCGCGTCGATGAGGTCGTGCGGGCCTTCGTGGCAGTAGGCGACGGTGTTGTCATCGAACGGGCGGTATTGCGGGTGGCCCAGCCAGCCKCGCTGCTCAAGGATGACGGTGCGTTTACYGGTCGCCAGGTCGACGCTGAACAGCCGGCACAGCGGCCGCTTGTGGAACATCTCGTTGAACTTCTGCCAGGTGTTCAACGGGAACCAGTCGTCAGCTGATATCTCGATGCCGACGATCTTTGTGCAGGCGCTGTTGCTGACCCAGGTGCCATAGCCCACCCAGGCGTCGGGCACGACGTACAGGACCTCCTCTTCCAACGTGGCGAGCTCCAGGCGGATGAACTGGCGCTTGTCACGGACGAAGTAGAGGTGCTTGTCATCGGGGCTCAGGAAGCCGCCGAAGGTGTTCTCGCCCATGCCGTCGGTGAGCTGGACGCAGCGCTGGGTGTCGAGATCCAGCAGGTGGTAGTTCCAGTTCGGACTCGGGTTGGGGCCGAACTCGCCGCCGAAGATCAGCTGGCGGCCATCGTTCGTGAAGCACTTCTGATAGAAGTAGTTGCGATGGCAGGTCACGTCCGGCGGCGTCAGCCGCGTGACGCGCGCACCGGTGTCGGGATCCTCGCGGGTGAGGAATTCAAACTTGCGTTCGGTGGATTTCATGGCGTGATCCTTTCTGGGCCGAGCGCTGGGCCGCTCCCGAGCCGGCCCCTCTGGCGATGTGCTTGCCGGTCGAGCCGGCAAGCATCGCCGTCCCCTCGGGGGCTGAGGCCGGACACGGCAAGTCCAGTGGACTTGTTGTGCCTGCCGAAGCGCTGCGGCGCTAGACGCAGCGCGGTCCCAGACCAGACTCGCTCGCGTGCAGCGATGCGAGGCTGGGCGAGGGGCGTTTTATCTTGCCAGCCAGCCGCCGTCCACGGCAATGGTGTAGCCGTTCACATAGTCCGAAGCCTGCGAAGCCAGGAACACGACCGGGCCGGCCAGATCCTCCGGCTTGCCCCAGCGGCCGGCCGGGATGCGGTCGAGGATGGCGCTGTTGCGCTGCTCGTCGGCGCGCAGCGCGGCGGTGTTGTTGGTGGCCATGTAGCCCGGCGCGATGGCGTTCACATTGATGCCGTGCGAGGCCCACTCGTTGGCCATCAGCCGCGTGATGCCCATGACGCCACTCTTGCTGGCCGTGTACGAGGGCACGCGCACGCCGCCCTGGAAGCTCAGCATCGAGGCGATGTTGATGATCTTGCCGCCGCTGCTCTGGGCCAGGTAGACCTTGGCCACCGCCTGCGACAGGAAGAACACCGACTTCAGGTTCAAGTCCATCACGTCGTCCCAGTCGGCCTCCGAGAACTTGATGGCGTCTTCGCGGCGAATGATGCCGGCGTTGTTGACCAGGATGTGCACCGCGCCCGTGAAGGTCCTGGCCTGGGCGACCAGGTCGGAAATGGCGCTCACGTCGGACAGGTTGGCACGCATGTCCAGAAAGCGGCGCCCGAGCTTTTCGACACCGGCCTTGGTCTCATCCGGGTCGGAGACGTTGACGCCGACGATGTCAGCGCCGGCTTGCGCGAGCGCCAGCGCCATGCCCTGGCCCAGGCCGGTATTGCAGCCGGTGACGATGGCCGTCTTGCCGGCCAGGTTGAAGTTGTTGAGCACCATGTTTTGTTGCGTCCGTTCAGCGCGAGGTCGTGGCCAAGGTGGTTCAGCTTGTTGAAACGCAGTTCCACTTTTTCCGATGCCACGACTTTAGGCAGCGCGCAAGTGTTGCGGAATCATGGTTTCTAATTAGTGAACCGATGTTCCGATTTTTGCATCTTCCCCCTATCATCGTCCACAACGAACTTCGAAGACCCCAGCAATGAGCCCCTGTTTACCCATGACGGGCCCGCGCTGACCGACAAGTTTTTCCCTCGCCGCGACAACGATCTGTCGTCACGACGAAAGAACCGGCGCTCGCACTACAGCGTCGCCGGCTTAGGAAATCAACGGGTGCCCTGCGTGCGCCCGGGTTCCCAGCCTTGCATAACCCGAGAGCCGCCGGCGCGACACAGCGCCCAGGCGGCCTGCACCAGGAGACACCACATGCCCGCCGTTCGCCCTTTCCGTCGTCCGTCCCAGCGCCTGGCCTTGCGCCCGGTGGCCTTGGCCGTCACTTTCATCGCCGCGCCCGTCTGGGCCCAGACCGCGCCGGCCGCCTCTGCGCAACTGGAGACGGTCACCGTCACCGGCATCCGCGCCTCGCTGGAGAGCGCGCTGAACGCCAAGCGCCAGGACAAGGGCATCGTCGATGTCATCAAGGCCGAGGACATGGGCAAGTTCCCGGACACCAACCTGGCCGAATCGCTGCAGCGCATCCCGGGCGTCGTCATCGACCGTGACGCAGGCGAAGGCCGCAACATCACCGTGCGCGGCCTGGGCGGCGACTTCGCCCGCACCCGCATCAACGGCATCGAGGCCCTGGCCACCACCGGCGGCACCGACAGCTCCGGCGGCGCCAACCGCACCCGCGCTTTCGACTTCAACGTCTTCGCCGCCGACCTCTTCAACTCGCTGACCGTGCGCAAGAGCAGTTCGGCCGACGTGGATGAAGGGTCACTTGGCGCCACCATCGACCTGCAGACGGCTCGCCCCTTCGACCTGAACAAGTTCGCGGCCGCCGTGTCCGTCAAGGGCACCTACAACGATCTGTCCGGCAAGGCCACGCCCAAGGCCTCCTTCCTGATTTCCAACACCTTTGCCGACAAGAAGATCGGCGTGCTGCTGTCGGGCGCCTATTCCAAGCGCAAGGTCTATGAAGAGGGTTTCAGCACCGTGCGCTGGGACAACGGCCCGTCCAGCGGCAACGCCTTCAGCGGCTGGTGCCCGCCCCAGGGCGTGACGGCCAACCTGCCGACCGGCTCCACCGCCACCACCTGCGGCCCCGCCGCCCAGGGCGTGGCCCGCCTGCCCAACACGCCGGAGAACCTGGCCGCCTACAACGAGGCCAGCAAGGCGACCAGTTTCCACCCGCGCCTGCCGCGCTACGGCCGCCTCACGCACGACCAGGAGCGTCTGGGCATGACCGGCGCCATCCAGCTGCGTCCGGCCGAAAGCATGTTGATCACCTTCGACATGCTGTACAGCAAGCTGGAGGCAACCCGCCAGGAAGACTTCCTGGAGGCCATCTCCTTCAGCCGCGCGCTGTCGGCCGGCGGCAAGCAGCAGACCAGCGTCGTCGAGGCGCAGTACGCGCCCAGCGGCCAGATGCTCTACGGCAAGTTCAACGGCGTCGACGTGCGCGCCGAGTCGCGCTTCGACAAGCTCAGCACCGAGTTCACGCAGCCCTCGCTGACCGTCGAGCAGGACATCACCGACACCCTCAAGCTGACTCTGCGCGGCGGTCGTGCCACGTCCCGCTTCCGCAACCCCATCCAGACCACGACGACGCTGGATGCGCCCAACGTGAACGGCTATGTGTTCGACGCCCGCGGCGACGACCGCGCGCCGCTGCTCGGCTACGGCAACCTCAACCCCAGCGACGCCAACGGTGGCCTGAAGATCTACGGCGTGCCCGTCGGCTCGACCAGCATCGCCAACTTCACGCCCAGCGAAATCCGCATCCGTCCCAACGGCGTGACCAACCGCCAGGACGTGCTGACCGCGGACGTGGCCTGGGAAGTCATTCCCGACGTGCTGACGCTCAAGGGCGGCGCCAGCTACAAGCAGTTCAAGTTCACCAGCTACGACATCCGCCGCACCGTCGAGACGATGAACACGCTGCCGGCCAACGTGATCCCGGCCAGCCTCGTGACGACGCTGACGGGCTTTGGCAAGGGCCAGAACCTGCCCAATGGCTCGATCACCTCCTGGGTCATCCCCAACCTGGACGCCATCGCCCAGGCCTATGACATCTATTGCAACTGCCTGAAGACCGGCCCCGCCGGCGGCCCGGGCGACTACACGCTGACCTCCATCACCAACGGCAGCGCCCGTGGCGGCAACCGGGCCATCTCGGAGACCGACACCGGCACCTGGTTCATGGCCGACTTCGAGACCCGCCTGGGCGGCATGGCCGTGCGCGGCAACCTCGGCACGCGCTACGTCAAGACGGCCATCGTCGCCAGCGGCTACCTGGCCACGGGCGGCGGCAGCCCCGTCACCGCCACCCGCGATTACACGGACTGGCTGCCCTCAGCCAACATCGCGGTCAACTTGACCAAGGACCTGATCCTGCGCGCCGCGGCCGCCAAGGTCATGTCGCGCCCGCCGCTGCAGAACCTGAACCCGGGCGGCACGCTGAGCACGACAGGCACGCTGAGCTACACCGGCGGCAATCCGGCGCTGGAGCCCTTCCGCGCCACGACCTTCGACCTCAGCGGCGAGTGGTACCACTCCAAGAACGGTTTCATCGGCCTGGGTGTGTTCCAGAAGGACATCAAGAGCTATGTGCTGACGGTGGGTCGCAACGTGGCGTACAAGGACACCGGCCTGCCGATGTCGCTGCTGCCGAGCAACTTCACCGGCGACGAACTCTTCCTGGTCAGCGCGCCGGTCAACAGCCCGGGCGGCAAGCTCACCGGCTTCGAGATCAACGTGCAGCAGCCCTTCACTTTCCTGCCGGGCTGGGGCAAGAACTTCGGCGTGCTGGCCAACTACACGCAGGTCAAGTCCAAGATGGACTATGTGCTCTCCGCCTCGGTCGGGGCGGCCACCGTCTCGGAAGACCTGGTCAACCTGTCGCCGCGCTCCTGGAACCTGTCCGTCTACTACGACGACGGCACCTTCAGCGGCCGCGTGTCGACCTCGGCCCGCTCGACTTTCCTGACCACCATCCCGGCCGGCAACAACCAGGACGTGGCAGGCAAGAACAAGACTTTCAACGTCGACCTGTCGATGGGCTATCAGTTCAACAAGCAACTGCAGCTGACGTTTGAAGCGACCAACCTGACCAACCAGCCCAACGACCAGTTCATCTCCCGCGCGATGAACAACGTCGTCGTCAACAACTACACCGGCCGCGAGTTCATCGTCGGTGGCCGCTACAAGTTCTAAGGCGGACATAGCCTAAAGAAAGCAAAGGGCGCAGACCTACGTCTGTGCCCTTTTTCGCTTGCGGGACCCTGCAGGTCTCCTGATCCCGAAGACGTGTCGATCGCCCCGCGGCGAGCCCGACCACACGGAGACAAATCATGAAGACCCACAGGACCCTGGTGGTCGCAGCCGCTGCATGGCTGATCGCCACCGTCGCCCAGGCCGCCAACAGCCTGCCCGCCGGCACCCTCATCACCGGCCAGGTCAGTGGCGCCAGCACGATGGTGCTGGGCCTGGACCACGGCTTCACCGAGGAGGCGGGCAGCAACATCACGGCGCTGGCTGCCACCGACCTCGAGTTCCTGACTGGCGACGCGGCGGTGGGTATTGACTTCTTCAGCGACGGCCATGTGCAGGTCTGGAACAACACCGGCGCCACCGGCCTGACCGGCAGCTACAGCTTCACCTTCAGCTTCGCGGGCTTGAGCGCGCCCATCACCGGCTTCACGCCGCTGGACATGACGGGTGTTGCCGGCGGCACCGTCAGCCTGCAATTGGTGGATGAGCACACCGTCAGCCTGACGCTGAACAACGTCAGCTTCGCGAGCGAGTTCGGCAGCTTCACGACACAGATCGCCGTCAGCGCCGTGCCGGAGCCTGGCAGCCTGGCGCTGCTGGCCGCAGGCCTCGGTGTCGTGGCCCTGCGCAGGAGGGTCGTCGCATGAAAGCCCTCAAGCACCTGGGCATTGCCGCGCTGCTGGCCCTGAGCCTGCCGGCCCATGCCGTTGATGCCGCGCAACAGACCGCACCCAGCGATGGTTGGGGAGCCGGCACCGTCGGCGGCAGCGCCGCCACCCCCGAGCACATCTACACCGTGCACAACCGCGCCGAACTGCTGAACGCGCTGGCCAATGGCGGCAACGCGGCCAAGATCATCAAGGTGGCCGGCACCATCGACATGACCGAGGGCACGCCCTTCGCCAGCACCGCCGACCAGAAGGTGAGGGCGCGCGTGCGCCTGACCAGCAACACCACGCTGATCGGCGAAGGCCCCGGTGCCGGCTTCGTCAATGCCTGGATAGACATCACCAGCGTCAGCCAGGTCATCGTGCGCAACCTGCACATCGTGGCGCCCTGCGACGTCGGCCCGATCTGGGACCCCACCGACGGCGCGCTGGGCAACTGGAACTCCGCCTACGACGCCATCGGCATCGTCACGGCCACCCAGGTCTGGATCGACCGCAACACCATCACCGACGCACCCGTCACCGACGACACCCTGCCCGTCGAGAACGGCAAGACCAAGCAATGCCACGACGGCGCCATCGACATCACCAAGGGCGCCGACCTGATCACGGTCTCGTACAACCTGCTCACGGCGCATGACAAGAGCATGCTGATCGGCGGCTCCGACAGCCTGACCAGCGACGCCGGCAAGCTGCGCGTCACCATCGCCAACAACGTCTTCAACGGCGTGGTCCAGCGCGTGCCACGCGTGCGTTTCGGCCAGGTCCACGTCTTCAACAATTATTTCGTTGGCAGCAAGACGGCCAACCCCTATCCGCACAGCTACAGCGTCGGCGTGGGCAAGGCGAGCAACATCCTGTCGCACAGCAATGTGTTCGCCATCGACGGCGCGGCGGGCTGTGACAGCGTCGTCGTCTACGCCAGCTCCGACCACACGGGCGTGTTCCAGGACAGCGGCTCCGCCGTCAATGGCGCAGCCTTGGGCGCCTGCAGCGCGCTGCCCGGCACGGCCTTCGTGCCCGGCTATGCCTTCAAGCCGCGGCCGGTGGCCCTCGTCAAGGCCAACAACCTGGCGTTGGCCGGCGCGTGGAAGATCTCGACGCAGATCAGCGGCAGCGGCAACGTCAGTGACGTCGGCGGCACCCGCTCGCCGGCCGCGAACGAGACCAATGTCCACACCGACACGCGCCTGTCGCTGTCCTTCGACGCGCCGCCCGCCATCGGCACGGCGGGCAAGGTCAATGTCTATCGCGCGAGCGACGACGTGCTGGTGGACAGCATTGATGTCAGCAGCGCGCCGTCCGCCAGCGACACCCAGGTCGTGCTCGCCCGCACCAACCTCGAGATCGACGCCCTCGGCCTGGGTGCCATGCCCGATGGCGCCACGTTCGCGCGCTATGTCTGGTACCGCCCGGTCAGCGTCAGCGGGGCCAAGGCCATGATCAAGCTGCACAGCAACAAGCTGGACTTCGGCACGGCCTATTACGTGACGATGGACGCCTCGGTGTTGAGCGGCAGCATCAAGGGCGCTGCCTTCGCCGGCATCGCCAAGGCCGACAACTGGAAGTTCACGACCCGCGCCGCACCGGCCAGCTTCACCAACCTCAACGTCGACGACAGCGGCACGACGGCCGACTTCCGCACCCTGCAGGGCGCGCTGAACTGGGTCATGAAGAACTGCTCGACGAACAGCCCGCCCGCCAACGGCTGCAACACCGTCGCGACGCCCAAGACCATCCACCTGGGCAATGGCAGCTATCCCGAGCTCAACATCCTGCGCAAGGTGTCCAACCTGAGCATCGTCGGCGAGAGCCGCGATGGCGTGGTGGTGGGCGACGTCAACTTCGAGTCGCTGAACTCGGGCAGCGGTGCCAGCAGCGCATCCGCAGGCGCGGCGCTGAGCACCTCGGGCAAGACCTTGGGCCATCGCGTGCTGGGCGGCGGCCGCGCATCCCTGCTCGTCGAGACGGCCGACCTGCTGACGCTGCAGAACTTCACGCTGCAGAACCCCCATGTGCGCAGCACGAGCTGGGACAACCAGGCCGAGGCCATCTACTTCAACACCAGCACGACGGCCGCGGCCGCGCGCCTCGTGGCCAAGCAGATGAACTTCCTGAGCCAGCAGGACACGCTGCAGCTCAAGGGCTACAACTGGATCTACCAGTCGCTCGTCGCCGGCAATGTCGACTTCATCTGGGGCAGCGTGATGGCCAGCCTGTTCGAGGACTGCGAGATCCGCTCGGTGGCCGACACGTCCAGCGGCTCGGCGGGTTTCATCCTGCAGTCGCGCGCCACGGTCGGCGACAAGGGCTTTGTCTTCCTGAACAGCCGCCTCACGGCCGAACCCGCCGTCAGCCAGGCCTATCTGGCGCGCAGCGGCGGCACGACGGCGACGACCTATATCGACCACATCGCCTTCGTGAACACCAAGATGGGCTCGCACATCCTGCCCGCCGGCTGGTGCGTGGGCACCGGCACCAGCAAGTCCGGTGTCGGCACCGGCGGCTGCGGCAGCAACCCGCCGTCCTGGGCCGGCACGGCCGACGGCGGCACCACCGACACGGTGGGCTGGCGCGAGTTCGGCAGCATGGACCTGAACGGCGCCCCGCTGGACGTCAGTGCGCGTCTGGGCGTGGCCTCGGTCAAGGTCAACAACGTGGCCACCAACCTCGTGCTGGCCAAGCCCCTCGGCTCGTCCACCGGCCTGACCAACCGCGCCGACATCTTCCAGAACTCGACCATCGCCACCGGTGCGCCCGGCGGCTGGGTGCCCGCGCCCTGACCGGGCCGGGCCAAACACACAAGACACCAGGAGACCCCATGAGCATCAAGACCCTGCCATTCCCCGCCCGCCTGACCCTGTGCGCCAGCGCCGTGCTGAGCCTGTGCGCTGCTGCCCAGGCGCAGAGCACTGACGCCCCCGCGACGCTGGAGCGCATCCAGATCACCGGCTCCTCCATCAAGCGCCTGGCCGGCGAGACGGCGCTGCCGGTGTCGGTCATCAAGTCCGAGGAGCTCGAGGCGCGCGGCCACACCGAGCTGAAGGACCTGGTGCTGGAAATGCCGCAGTCCCTGTCCCTGGGCACCAACAGCGGCGCGGCCGGGCCGATGCTCAATCTGCGCGGCCTGGGCCCGATGCGCACGCTGACGCTGCTGAACGGCCGCCGCATGGCCAACGAGCCGCTGCAGGACCAGTACGTCTCCGTCAACGTCATTCCCCGCATGGCGCTGGACCGCGCCGAGACGCTGCGTGACGGCGCCTCGTCCATCTACGGCTCTGACGCCATCGGCGGCGTGCAGAACTTCTGGACCTTCAACAGTTTCAAGGGCGCGCGCGTCAAGGCCGAGTGGAACCAGCCCGAGCATTCCGGCGGTGGCGAGACCAAGGCCATCGGCGCCATCGTCGGCGCGGGCGACCTCAACGCCGATGGCTGGAACGCCTACTTGTCGCTGGACCATCAGCGCAAGTCGGCCCTGTTCAAGATCGACCGCCCGGAGCTGTACGACTACTCGGTGCTGTCGGCCATGGGCCTGGGCCTGGTGCCGGACAACAAGAACCCCAGCCCGATTGCCAACTTCGGCTTCGCGACGGGCGCCAACTCCAACTACAACCCGGCCTATGCGACCGGTTGCGCGGCGCCTTACTCGCTGCCCACCCTGGGCGCCGGCAGCGTCGCCACGCCGGCCACTTACTCGAACGCCGGTTGCTACCGCAACCCCAACTATTACGACGCCGTCACCGATGGCAGCGAGATCACCAACGTCTACGGCAAGCTGAGCTGGAAGATCAACAACGACCACGCGCTGACGCTGGAAGGCCTGCACAGCAAGTTCAACGTCCAGAAGTACCGCGGCATGCAGGTACCCGCCGGCACGGCGCCGGCCACCACCTACAGCATGCCGGCCACCAGCAAGTTCTACCCCGGCAAGGGCATCACGCCGGCCGTCAAGGTGGTGGGCAGCAACACCGGTGCCAACTCGCCGGCGATGTTCCTCGACGCGRCCAAGACGCCCGGCGCGGTCACCGACCTGAACATGAACAACCGGACGATCTTCTTCGTCTGGGGCCCGGCCGAACTCGGCTCGGCCTACCGCAACGACGAGCAGACCAATGACCGCCTGGTGCTGAGCGCAGAGGGCACGGTGGCCGGCTTCGATTACCGCGTCGGCCTGAACTACGGCCGGTCGCTCCGCGACACCCGCGCCGGCGCCGGCTACATCCTCTACTCCAAGGCCCAGGAAGGCTTCACCAAGGGCATCCTGAATCCTTTCGGCCTGCAGGACGCCGAAGGCCTGGAGTACCTCCGCAGCATCGAGGCCAGCGACTACAGCTACCGCGTCAACCGCGCCTACAACCGCAGCGTGGACGTGACGCTGACGCGCTCGCTGATGGACCTGGCCGGTGGCCCGCTGATGCTGGCCGTGACCGGCGAAGTGCGCCGCGATTCGGCCAAGGTCGAGGCCGCACCGCTGGACTACGTGGCCAAGAACGCCAACGGCAGCTATGCGATCGATGCCTTTGGCAATGTCAGCAAGCACGACCTCGTCGGTGAGACGCCCACCGGCGTGGCGCGCGACCTTGGCCGCAACATCAAGTCGGCGGTCATCGAGGTGGACGCGCCCGTCACCAAGCGGCTGAGCTTCAACGCCGCGGTGCGCTCCGACACCTACAGCGACCTCAAGACGACGACGGTCAACCCCAAGCTGTCGGCCCGCTACCAGGCCCTGGACCAACTGGTGCTGCGTGCCTCGGCCAACACGGGCTTCCGGGCACCGTCCATCATGGACATCCAGAACCCGACGCCCGAGGTTCGCACCCAGGTGATGGACGACCCGGTGCTGTGCCCGAGCGCGACGCCCACCGTCGCCAACACCGGCAACCCGGTCAACGGCTTCACGCGCGACCAGGTCTGCAACCAGACGATGAACTACTGGACCAAGTCGCCCGACAACAGCTTCCTCAAGCCCGAGAAGTCCAAGGGCTGGACGCTGGGCCTGGCGCTGGAGCCCACCAAGGGCCTGCTGCTGACAGCCGACTACTGGGGCATCAAGCTGACCGACATGCTGGGCGCCGTGGCCATCGCCGAGGTGCAGCAGCAGCCGGCCAAGTACGCGACCAACATCATCCGCAAGGCCGACGGCACCATCGACTACATCGTCGCCAGCCAGGCCAACCGCGGCGACACCAGCATCCGTGGCCTGGACCTGTCCATGGCCTACCGCGTGACGGCGCCCATCGGCGAACTCAGCTTCATGCTGGACGGCACCTACTACGAGAGCTATCGCTTCAGCGCCGAGAAGGGCGGCGAGATGCTGAGCAACGTCGGCATCATCACCAACGACGCCCGCTATGGCGGTGCCGGCGTCAACTCCGGCCTGGCCGGCATGCCGCAGATCAACCCGCGCTGGAAGCACACGGCCTCAGTGGGCCTGCGCAACGGCCCGTGGTCGGGCCTGCTCTCGGTGCGCTACAACACCGCGCTGACCGACCTCACGCCGCGCGCCGGCTCCACCATCACGCGCGTCAGCCCCTACAGCCAGTACGGGGCCAGCGTCGCCTACTCGGGCTTCAAGGGGCTCAAGCTCGGCCTGGCGGTCAACAACTTCACCAACGCCAACCCGCCGGTCACGTCCAACACCATCTACACGGGCTACATCACCAGCCTGGCGGATGTGCTGGGCCGCGCCTGGAAGGTCACGGCGGACTACAGCTTCTGAGCATGAACAGACTCTTCGCTTGCCTGCTGGCCGTTGCCGCGCTGCCGGCCGCCGCACAGAACTCCGCGCCGCCCCATGCCGCCATCGTCACCCAGGGCTGGACACAGACCGCGGGCGGCCGCGGCGGGCGCATCGTCAAGGTCACGACGCTGGCGCCCTCCGGCCCCGGCAGCCTGAAGGAAGCCATCGAGGCCAGCGGTCCGCGCATCGTCGTCTTCGAGGTCGGCGGCGTCATCGACATGGGTGGCCAGCCGCTGAAGATCACCCAGCCCTTCCTGACGCTGGCCGGCCAGACGGCGCCCGACCCCGGCATCAGCATCATCAAGGCCGAGACGATGATCTCGACCCATGACGTCGTCGTCCAGCACCTGAGCTTTCGCCCCGGTGAATTCGGCCGGCCCAAGAAGGGCGGCGGCGACCAGGACGGCATCTCCACGCTGGGCGGGGCGCATGACGTCATCGTCGACCACTGCAGCTTCTCCTGGGCGACGGACGAGAACCTCTCCGCCAGCGGCCCGCGCTTCGAGGGCAAGACGGTGGAGGACTGGCGCAAGGGCACGTCGCACCGCATTACCTACAGCCACAACCTCATCTACGAGGGGCTGGGCAACTCGGTTCACGAGAAGGGCGAACACAGCAAGGGCTCGCTGATCCACGACAACACCAGCGGCGTGCTGATCTACGCCAACGTCTATGCCTCCAACCGCCAGCGCAACGCCTTGTTCAAGGGCGGTGCGCAGGGGGCCATGGTCAACAACTACATCTTCAACCCGGGCGATCGCGCCGTGCACTACAACCTCCTCGCCAACGAATGGACCGGCCAGCCCTGGCAGGTCGGCCGGCTGACGCTGGTGGGCAATGCGATGCGCCACGGCCCGAGCACGGTGGCCGGCACGGCCTTCTTCACGATGCTGGGCCAGGGTGACCTGGAACTGCATATGGCCGACAACCTCGCCCACGACGCGCAAGGCCGACCGGTGCCGCTGCTGGGCAACAACGCGCAGACGACGGGCAAGCTCATCGTCATGGCCAAGCCTGAATTGCCTGCCGGCTTGGCCATCCGATCGGCTGCCGATCTGGCGCGCGAACTACCGCCACTGGTCGGTGCGCGGCCCTGGGCGCGCGATCCGCTCGATGCGAGGCTGCTGGCCGACATGGCGAATGGCAAGGGCAAGCTGATCGATTCCGAAGTCGAGAATGCCCTCGGCTACCCGCGCCACGCGACGACGAAGCGCACTTTCAAGCCCGAGGACTGGAACCTCGACGACATGAGTCCCAAGGCCGGCTGGCCTGCCGCCGCGAAACCATGAAGCTGTCTTCCTTCTTCTTCTTCGCCATGCTGCTGACTGGCAGTGCCGTCGCCCAGACGCCTGCCGCTTCCGCGCCGCGTGGCGAGACCACGGCCAATGTCGCCACCGGCCCACGCCTCATCCTCGTCGGCGACTCGACGATGGCGCCGCGCAGCGGCTATGGCAATGCGCTGTGCGCGCGTTTCCAGCAGGTCGCCTGCATCAACCTCGCGCGCGGCGGCCGTTCCAGCAAGAGCTTTCGCGCCGAGGGCCTGTGGGACACGGTGCTGGCGCTGTTGAACGAGCGCGGCGAGACCGGCCAGAAGCAGAAGACCCTGGTGCTGATCCAGTTCGGCCACAACGACCAGCCCGGCAAACCCGGCCGCTCGACCGACTTCGCCACCGAGTTCAGCCCCAACATGGCTGGCTACGTGAAGGACGTGAAGGCCGCCGGCGGCGAGGTGCTGCTCATCACGCCGCTCACGCGCCGCACCTTCAGGGACGGCGAACTCCCCAACGACCTGCGCCCCTGGGCCGAGTCCATCCTCAAGGTGGGCGCGGAGCAGGGTGTGCAGGTGCTGGACCKGAACGCGGTCAGCCATGCCGCTGTGGCCGCCATGGGCCAGGCCGGCGCCGATACGCTGGCCGAAGCGCCGCCGCGCTTTGACCGCACCCATCTCGGGCCGAAAGGAGCGGACCTTTTCTCGGGGCAGGTGATGGAGGGGCTGATCAGGCTCAGGCCGGAACTGGCGAACGCAAAGACGCTGGGGCCGTAGGCGCAAGAGGTAGTTTCAGACGCAGTCCGACTACCTGAGCTGCGTCTCCTCGTTTTGTCGCGAGAGCATGTGTTGCCGGCGTCAGTAGACTACCGACTAGGAGGTCGGCTATGCGACGGCGCTTGTCGGCGGTTTTGAGCTTGGTGTTGATTGGATGTTGGTCAGACTGCTGGGCCGCGGAGTCTTCAGTTCAGCTTCCCGCGGAGGCGGATTTTGTCGAAGCGGTCAAGCATGACCAAACAACCAGAGTCGACTATTGCTTGGCATTGCCCGCGGACTATCCACTACCCACGGCGCGGAGCAAGCTCCGCAAATTCGGCTGGTACGCGGACTATGTCAAGGACGCGGCGCGCGGACCGGATGGCGTCAAGCAGCTCATGGAGCTCGACACGCTGGCGGCAGTCGGCCTCCTGCAGAAGGAAGAGGTTTCCATAGCTGCTGCAGGCTCGTTGCCGCAACCTGCGTGGCGCTATCGACTTACCGCCAAAGGCTGGTCACAACTGGACGATCGCCGCAGTTGTTTCGTGTATGGAAAAGCTTCATATCTGGGGTTCGTTGGCGGAGAGGATTCTCTCGACGGTGAGAGTTCCTTCCGAAGGTCGGTTCGTGTCGGTCTTTCAGGGCCGGACGCCTTGCCAAGCTGGGCACGAGATCCAGGCGTTCAGCAAGCCTTTCCTCAAATTGCGCGACAACTCGAGGGCCAACGCGTCGTCATGAGACTTGAAAGGCGCGACGGTCGATGGAAAAGTGAGGATGAGGGCGAACTGCCGGGCTTGCGCTTCGATTCACTGACTCCGGAAGCAAGGCGCAAATCTCAGACTTACGCAGATCTGCCGGACCCAACGAGATCTGAACTGGAGGGCAAGCTGTCCTTGAGTCCGGAACGGATTTGCCTGGTACTGCCGGGTAAAGGAAGGCTGCCCGTTGACAAGGTATTTCCCGGCGATCGCTATCKCTTTGGCATCTATCTGAATAAACCACAGCGATCGAGTTCCGACGCCGTAGTTGCCAAGACGTTGCCAACGGTCGAGCGTCTTGTAGCGGCGCGTGGACTGGTTCGGCTGCCAGACGAGCAGGTGGTCGATGACGCTGCTGACAAAGGGAAGTCCTTCACTACCGCGGTCTACGCTCTTGCGCCGCAGTTGCAGGCCTTGCTGCAGGACAACTGCATCAGCCTCGGGCCTATCACGCACCAATTCGTCGACATTCAATACAAGAAATTTGACCTCGATCGGCGACGCGTCCCGTCGTTCACGTTCAAAAAAATCCTGCGGCTAAACAGTCCGCCGTCGGTGCTGGCCGAGGCCGCTCTGCAAGCC
>NZ_JBFUMO010000043.1:0-21451 GCF_054049355.1 Roseateles sp. P5_E11
GCCAACGACGCCAAATTGTGGCTTGAGAAGGCGAGCAAGCAAAACCATCCCCAGGCTAAAGAAGTTCTTCAGCTTTTCACTCGCAAATACCGAGTCGGCCCACCGAACAAGTTGAGCGTCGTGGATATATTTGAGAACGCAGCCATCCTTGCTCGCCTGAAGGCTGACGCAGCGCCGGAGGTGAACGCGCGCTGCTTAGGTCACACGCCAGACTCGTACAAAGCAGCGGCCGAGACGGTTTTTGAAATCTGTACCTCTCAAATTCGAGCGGCTTCCGGCGACTGGATACCGGTGGACCAAGCCAAGGCTGTCGCAAAGGAATGGTCGCAGTGCACCAATCGCGAAATTCTTCGCTCAGCCGGCATCTCCTACGAGACCTTTATTAAATGCCGCTGGTCTGAGGCACCCAAACCTCAATAAACGGTTGTTCAGGCCGATTGATGCAGTGCTTGAGCTACGGAGCCTTAGCCGCCGCCGGCCGATGGTCAAAGCTGAGCACCCGCGCCAGCCTCCACACCCCGGCCTCGCGCTTCCACAGGTGCACGAACTTCGCCTCCTCCGACCCTGGCTCGCCCTTTCGGGCAAAGACATGCCGGCCCTTTACCCATGAACCGCATGCATACATACGATGAAGGTCGCCTGCCATGCAGATAGGCCCGCTGCTTATCTTCCTGATCGGCCTCGCCCTGGCAGGCTATGGCACTGCCTTCCTGAGGAGGGCTACGCGTGCTGCGGCTTTCATCGAACTGCCCGCCACGCTGATGGATCTGTGCGTCAACGAACGAACCAATGCCGGCTTTCGCCAGCGCTGGCATGCCGTTGAAGCGCAGTTCCAATACGTGGTGGCGGGACAGGCTTACGAGTCCAGGCGAGTGGGCATCGACCACCGCTCGGGCTGGATGGAAAGCCCGCGTGAAGCGAATGCCCTGGCCGGCGATATCCGCCAGCGCTCGACCTGCTTTGTCGACAGCAGGAACCCGCACCACGCCGTGCTCGTCTCGGAGATGCCCAAACACCGCCGCCAGCACTACATCGCGAACATCGCGGCCGGGCTGCTGCTCATCGCGCTAGCCATCGCCCTTTGGGCGGCGGCCTGACGGCATCAAGCCGTCGTCGCGTTCTCCACCCGCCGCCGGTAGCGCAACGCAAGCGTGATCAGCAAGCAATTGGGGGCCGTGAAGAATGCCATCGGCGCCTTCGGCATCCACCCCGAATGCTGCGCCAGGGCGCTTCTAGAATCGCCGCGCCCGCATGCGGGACGACATCAAAAGCACGGGGAGGACGGATATGAGGGCCACGGGTCTTTGCGCAGCCTTGGTTTGCGCTGCAATTTCCATCGGCTGTGGCGGTGGGGGCGGCAGCAGCACGCCGACGCCGCCAGCACCGACGCTGTCCTACGCCGCACCCCAGGCCTACGTGCAGGACCAGGCGACATCGACGCTGGCGCCGACCACATCAGGCACCGTGACGTCGTTCAGCGTCGCACCCGCGCTGCCGGCCGGCCTTGCGTTGAACACCACCACGGGCGCCATCTCGGGCACGCCTACCGCCGGCACCGCTCCCGCCGACTTCACCGTCACGGCGACGGGGCCCGGCGGCTCGGCCAATGCAAAGATCCGCCTGGCTGTCCAGCCTGCCGCCAAGGTCACTCGCATGACGGTGGCGGGCACCTCGGTCGCTCCGCTGGTGACGCTCGACGGCGCGGCGCTCGGCCTCACTGGCACCGTCTACGCCAAGGCGAGCGACAAGGACGGCGTGATCGGCTCGACCGTCGCAGTCACCGCCAGCGGTGGCAGCTATGTCCTGGAGTTTTCGACCGCCGGCTCCGCCACGGCAGGCGTCCATGCCGGGCAGGCGGTGGTGAGCCTCTGCCAGGACACGGCCTGCGCTGCGCCGCAGGCGACGTCCACGCTGTTCGTGAACTACAGCGTCAACGTCCTTGCCGCAGGTGGCGCCTGGCCGGGCAATCACCTGACGGCGCTCTCGCCCGTCGCGGGCGCACCGGAATGGGCCACCTTCCAGGGCAACGCCGCCCACACCGGTTACGTGCCGGTCACGCTCGACGCCAACAAGTTCGACACCCGCTGGCAAATCACGGTGCCGTCCTTCATCTATTTCAACGGCCGCTTCAACCTCGGCACGGTCACCACGGCAGGCGGCAACTTCTACATCGCCGGAGACAACGCCGTTTCGGCTCGGCGTGAGCATGACGGTGCCAGCGTCTGGAGCTACAGCTTCGGCGAGCTGCCCTACCCTTCCACCAATCCGCCGGCCGTCAGCAACGGGGTCGTCTATGTCGCGGCCGGTCAGCAATCGTCGACCTATATGTTCGGCCTGGACGCCAGCAACGGCACCGTGCTGTTCAAGTCCCGCATGTCATCTCAGTGGGAGCACTATCTCGCGCCCACCGTGGGGCCCTCAGGCGTGTACACCAACGCGGGAACCTACGGCGGGCTGTATGCATTCAGCACGCAGGGCACCGAGTTGTACTTTGCCGGAGCCGCACAGCAATCTGCGTGGACCCCAGCCGTCGACGCCAACGCGGTGTATGCCTATACCGGCAACTCCCTGCAGGTGTTCGACCCTGTTTCCGGCGCGCTCAAGATGAGCATCGCCGATCCGTCCTTCACGAACTACATCTACGAAATCGGCGGCTCCCCCGTCCTCGGCGGCGCCAACTCCGTGTTCGCCGCGGCCTATGCCAACAGCTTTCTGAATGGCGGAGGGATCGGCAATTCACTCCTGCACTTCAACCTCCAGTCGCGGACCGTCGACTGGTCCATCAGGGGCGTCTACCCCTCGACGCCGGCCTATGACGCGGGCGTCGTCTACGCGGCCAATAACAACCCCTTGCGACTCGAGGCCCGCTCGGAAGCCGACGGCTCGCTGCTCTGGTCCTGGACGCCCCAGGCGTCTGGCGATACGGAATTCGTCARTGAGGTCCTGCTCACGAAGAACACCGTGATCATCAGTACCAATACCTCGACCTACGTCATCGATCGCTCGGCACACCGAACGATCTGGAGCTATCCAGCATCGGGCAATCTCGCGCTGTCACCGAACGGCATTCTGTACATCGTGTCGCAAGCCGGCTGGTCCGGCTCGACGGCAACGATCACGGCCATCAACGTTCAATAAGTCAGCCAAATCCGGGCGAGAGCGCAGTGCACCTGCGTGCGGCGGCCCGGGGCGCAGGGCACGGCCAGGGCCGCCGACAGCAGGCCGGCCATCGTCGAACAGAGCGCATGGGAGTTCCTTGCAAGGGCTGCAGCCTGCGCAGTTTGCAAAGCGCATCCATGAGCGGCATCGGCAGGCGACAAACTGCACCTGGCAACGAACAAGTCGGCGATGGGCCGGATAGCCCGCTGCCTGGCGCATGTCCGCCTCGGCACCCGCAGCCCGGTTGGCGCGCGCGGCGCTGCCGGGCCTCAAGACAGCTTGCGCGGCGTATTCGCAGGTCCCACCTGGCGCACCAGCATTGCCCTGAAATCACCTTGAGCTTCCATCGAGTCGAAGTACCGCTTGGGGATCAAACTGAACAACAGATCAGACTGGTAGAGAACAAAAACCACCTTGGTTTCTCGCCATCGGTAGACGTTCTCCCAGGGCATCAAGCCTTCGCCATTCACCGTCCGGAACTGCAGGCCGGCTTCGCCAATCTCGACCGATGCCGGCTGGTGAAGTGATCGCTGCTGCGCATACAGGCGCCGCACCTTCCACGGCAGATAAAACCAATACCAGGCGGGGAAGTAGCAGATTGCCAGCACGCCCAGCACATCAGACCAGGAGCCTTCCCCTCGCCACCACGAACCCAGCATGAAGACCAATGCGGCCAGGGCAAGGATGACGATCAAGATGCCGAGCACTGCAAATGCAGGGCGAGGCTTGAAGCCGGCGCGAATCGCTGACAGATAGTCGTCGGAGCTCAGCTGGATCTGCATGGCGAGCTCAGGCGGCTCTGGCGTTATCGACCCGCCGATATCGCAACGCCAATGTGATCAATGGGCTGGTCATCGCCGTCGTGGCCAGGGCCATGATGAGCAGGATGGTGAACATGTCGGGCCCGATGAGGCCGACGTCCAGGCCGACCTTCATGACGATGAGCTCCATCAGGCCGCGGGCGTTCATCAGCGCGCCGGTGGCCATGCTTTCGGCGCCATTGAGGCCGGCCACGCGGGCGCCCAGCCAGCCGCCCACCAGCTTGCCGACCGTCGCCACGCCCACCACCAGCAGCATGGCGCCCAGGGCGCCGCCGACGAACGCCGCGTGCGTGGTCGACAGGCCCGCCAGCGCGAAGAACAGCGGCATCAGCAGCACGATGGACAGTGGCTCGATGCGCTGCATCAGCGACTGCAGAAGGCGGTCGTCGCGCGGCAGCGTGGCGCCGAACAGGAAGGCGCCGAACACCGCGTGCAGGTGCAGCCATTCGGTCGCGGCGGCACAGCCCAGCAAGCCCAGCATCAGCGCCGCCAGCACGCCCAGCGAGGGCTCGCCATCGGGCGCCCGGGCGGCCAGCAGGCGGGCATAGACCGGCCGCACGACGAGGTAGAGGACGGCGAGGATGGCCAGCGTGCCGGCGGCGATCCGGGCCAGGCCGGCATAGCCTTCACCCACTCCCGCAAGGGCGACGACAAAGGCCAGCAGCACCCAGGCGAACACGTCGACGACCGCAGCGCCCGCCAGGGCCAGCTGGCCGAAGCGCGTCTGCGTCATGCCGCGGTCCTTGAGGATGCGGGCCATGACGGGGAAGGCGGTGATGGACACGGCGGCCGTCATGAACAGCGCAAAGGGCCAGAAGCCCACGCCCGCCGGCGCCAAGCCCGGGTGCAGGGCGGGCGTGATGGCCAAGGCCAGGACGGCCGGCGCCAGCACGCTGAGCAGGCCGACGCTACCGGCTGACCGCAGCTGCGAGCGCAGGCCGCCCGGCGCGCGGATCTCCAGGCCGACGACGAACATGAAGAGCACCAGGCCCAGCGTGGCCAGCGCATTCAGGCCACCCAGCAGGGGCTTGGCGAACAGCTGGGCATGCAGCTCCGGAGCGTAGAAGCCCATGACCGCTGGGCCGAGGACGAGGCCGGCCGCCATCTCGCCCACCACCTGCGGCTGGCCCAGATGACGCAGCAACCAGCCGCAGCCGCGGGCCACGCCGAGGATGACGATGAGTTGCAGAAGCAGGGTGGTGGTGGTCATCGGATCGTTGAACGGCGCCTGAACGGCACGCTGGGGCGGTGAATTTTAGGTGGCCACCCCGCAGCGCTCATTCGGCCCGCCAACAGGGGCGCGACGACCCTTGCCCGGCTCGACTGTGGGTCATCCGTGGGTGGAGCGCCGTCGGACGGGCGCGCAACATCGGCGGCTCCAACCCACGATCAGGAGAGCCCCATGACCTCTGCGACAAGCCAGCGTAGTCCCCTTGCCACGCTGCTGGCGCCAGCCTTGGCGCTGGTGCTGTCGGCCCCCGCGTCTGCCACGGTCTGCCCGACCGCGACGTTCGACCAGATCCTGGCGCTCGGCAACTGCACCATCGCAGGCTCCAACTTCGATTTCACCCAGCGGCAGCTGCCCTCGCACCCGGTCTGGAACAACGGGCCGTTTGCCGGCAACACGAAGCTGGCGCCGGACGCTGCGGCGGTCGTCTTCACGCCCGACAGCAGCCCCGGCAGCATCGGCTTCACGCTGGCGATGGACTTCGGCGTCGTGGGCCAGGCCTCCCGCTTCGACCCGTTCGCCCAGACGGTCAAGACCGGCAACTACATCGATGCGACGCTGGCCTACTTCAGCATCACCAACGCGGCTGGGATGGGCCTCAGCGGCTACTCGGTGACGATGGGCAACGTGGTGGTCACGCAGACCAGCTTCGACGCCCTCGTCTACGCCAATCTGAACAGCGCCACCGCGGCGGTCAACAACGCAGGGTTCACGCGGCTCACCGACGCCGTTGACTATGGCGCCGTGCTGCCGGGCACCTTGATCTACGCCGCCAACCTCAGGGCCTACGAGTACTCGCCCGACGCCGCACATGGGGCTCGCTTCGGCACCGTCAGCTTCGAATTCGCCCAACAGGCATTGGCGGTGCCGGAGCCCGAGACGGCCCTGTTGTGGTTGGCCGGGCTGGCGGGCATCGCCTGCATCGCGCGTCGTCGCACGGGCTGAAATCGCACGCGCCTGGCGTTGACCTCAGGCCGCTTTCTTGCCTGCCCGCCCCGCACTGGGCGCATGCCCGATCACCCGCTTGAACGCCCGGCTGAATGACGCCTCGGACTCGTAAGCCAGCCGGTCGGCCGCCGTGGCCACGCGCATGCCGTCCTGGGCGATCCAGCGGCGAGCCTGAAACATCTTGATCTTGGCGACGTAGCGGGCCGGGCTCTCGCCCACGGTGCGCGTGAAGGCGTCGGCAAAGCTGGAGCGCGGGGCGCCCATGACGTCGGCCAGCTCGGGCAGGCTCCCCATCGCGCTCGGGCTCGGCGTGGATGGCAGTGACGACCGTGCCGATCTTGGGGCAACGCAACTTGCGCCCCGATGACGGGCACCTCGCGCCCCCGCCTGTAGACGCATCGGCCAGGTCTCGCCTGTCCGCACATCCCTTGTCCGCTTTGTGCCCGGCAGCCCGTCTGTCAGGGCAGGGCTGAACGAGGTGTCCGGCCCGCTGTCAGGGAGACCCACCATGCGCTTCTTCTCCATCGCCACGCTGCTGGCCCTTCCCGTCGCCGCGGTCCAGGCCGCTGCCATCACCGTGCCCATGCACCTGATCGACAGCCGGGGMGCGGCGCAGGCGATCGGCGAAGTGGTGGTGACCGAATCGGCTTACGGCCTGGTCTTCACGCCGGCGCTGAACGGCCTGCCGCCGGGCAGCCATGGCTTTCATGTGCACGAGAACCCGAGTTGCGCAGCGGGCCTGCGCGACGGCCAGCCGGTGGCGGGCCTGGCGGCAGGTGCCCACCTGGACCCGCTGGGCAGCGGGCGCCACGGCACGCCCTGGGGCGACGGCCACCTGGGCGACCTGCCCGCGCTGGTGGTGGAAGCCGACGAGCGCGCCAGCCATGCCGTGCTGGCGCCACGGCTCAAGCTCGACGACCTGCGTGCACGCTCACTGATGATCCACATCGGCGGCGACAACCACGCCGACCACCCGATGCCGCTGGGCGGCGGCGGGGGTCGCATGGCCTGCGGCGTGACGCCGTCGGGGGCGCGGGAGCAATGAGGGCGGCGCCGGGCCGGCGCTTCAGGGCGACGGCCCGCGCGCCGCACTCGGCGCATGCCCGATCACCCGCTTGAACGCCCGGCTGAACGACGCCTCCGATTCATAGCCCAGCCGGTCCGCCGCCGTCGCCACGCGCATGCCGTCCTGCGCGATCCATCTGCGGGCCTGGAACATCTTGATCTTGGCGACGTAGCGGGCCGGGCTTTCGCCCATGGTGCGCGTGAAGGCGTCGGCGAAGCTGGAGCGTGAGGCGCCCATGACGTCGGCCAGCTCGGGCAGGCTCCAGTCGCGTTCGGGCTCGGCGTGGATGGCGGCGACGACCTTGCCGATCTTGGGGCAGCGCACCGCGGCGATCCAGCCCGTCGCGTCGCTGCAGCCGCATTCCACCCAGGCGCGGATGATGCTGGCGGCCAGCGCGTCGGCCAGCCGCGCCAGGATGCCGCAGGCGCCGATGCGGTCCAGCGCCACCTCGCGCTCCATCGCGTCCAGCAGCACGGGCACCGTCGCGTCTTTCTGCGCCAGGTCGCCGGCCAGCATGACGGGCGGCATCATCGCGATGAGAGGGTGCAGCGGGTCGAGGTTGAAGCGCAGCGCGCCGCAGAACATCACGTCGGTGGCGTCGTCCACCACCGCGGCGGCGGAGCCGGGCGCGGCGCCGACCAGGTAGATGTTCTCCGACACGGCGACGCGCGACAGCGAGTCGATGTCCACCGCCGGCACGTCGGGCGCGCTGGCCAGCACATGAAAGCTGCCATGCGGCAGCAGCACCGCGTCGCCGGCGTTCAGCCGCACCCAGTCGGTGGCCGCGGTGCGCAGCCAGCAGCCGCCGTGGCCGACGAAGTGAAAACGCGCCGAGCGCTGCGCCGGGAAGGCCACGGCCCAGGGCGCGCGCAGGATGCAGCGGCCGTACTCGACGCCGTCCAGGCGCAGGCCCAGCAGGATCTCGGTCAGGGTGTCGCGGCCCTCGGGTCTGGACGAAAAGTCAAGCATCTCGGCGTTCCTGGCATTCAATCGCCGGCAGCCTATTCCTAGCATTCAGACCTCGCTGACAAAGGGACTTGCCGCCGTGACTTCCTCTTCCTGCACTGCCTGCCCCACCGACCCCGGTGGCCACGCCATCGCCGCGCCCGCCCCGGCCCACACCACCGCCCGCTGGCCGGCCGTCGCCTCGCTGACGATGGGCGTCTTCGGCCTCGTCATGGCCGAGTTCCTGCCGGCCAGCCTGCTGACGGCCATGGCCAGCGATCTCGGCATCAGCGACGGCGCAGCCGGCCAGGCCGTCACGGCCACGGCGCTGGTCGGCGCGGTGGCTGCACCCGCGTTGCCGCTGCTGACGCGCAGGCTGGACCGCCGCGTCGTCATGCTGGCCCTGAGCGCGCTGCTGGTGCTGTCCAATCTGCTGGCCGCCACCGCCGGCAGCCTTGCGGCGCTGCTGGTGGCGCGGGTGATGCTGGGCGTTGCGCTGGGTGGTTTCTGGTCGATGTCGGCGGCGCTGGCCATGCGCCTGGTGCCCCAGAACCTGTTCGCCCGCGCGATGTCGGTGATCCTGACCGGCGTGTCGGTCGCCACCGTCTGCGCCGCGCCGGTGGGCGCGTGGATGGGCGACGTGTGGGGCTGGCGCAGCGCCTTCATCGCGGCGGGCGTGGTCAGCCTCGTCACGCTGGCCGTACAGGCCGCCACGCTGCCGGCCCTGCCGCCGCGCGACAAGCCCAACCTGCGCGTGCTGGCCGAACTGCTGCGCCGCCCGCCGGTGCGCGTGGCGCTGCTGGCGGTGCTGCTCGTCATCTCCGGTCACTTTGCCGGCTTCACCTACATCCGCCCGCTGATGGAGCAGGTCACGCACCTGTCGGTCGGCGCCATCTCGGGCGTGCTGCTGGGCTATGGCATCGGCGGCTTCTTCGGCAACTTCGCCGGCGGCTGGCTGGCCGGGCGCAGCGAGCGCCACGCCATCGTGTTCGGCGGCGTGTTGATCGCAGTGCTGGCGGCCTGTCTGCTGGTGGCCGGCCAATCGGCCGCCGTCACCGCCGTGGCCATCACGCTGTGGGGTTTTGCGTTCGGCGCCTTCCCGGTGGGCTTCCAGACCTGGATCGTGCGCGCCGCGCCCGACCAGGCCGAAGGCGCAGGCGGGCTGCTGGTGGCGGCCTTCCAGATCGCCATAGCCAGCGGCGCCATCGGCGGCGGCGTGCTGGTGGATCGCATCGGCGCGCTGGGCGGCCCGGCCTTCGCTGTCGTTGCGTTGACGCTGGGCACGCTGCTGACGCTGCGCCATGGTCCGCGCGCCGTCGCCCGAGGTGCGCAATGAACCGCCGCCTCACGCTCGCCGCCTACCCGCAAGGCCTGCCCGGGCCGGAGCACTTCCGCCTCGACACCCAGCCCGTGCCCGAACCCGCCGACGGCCAGGTGCTGCTGCGCACGCTCTACCTGTCAGTCGACCCGTATATGCGCAACCTGATGGCGCCGGTGGGGCCCGGCTATGCACCGCCGGTGCCGCTGGGCGGCGTCATGGTGGGCGGCACAGTCAGCCGCGTCGTCGCGTCACGCCATGCGAAGTTCAAGCAAGGCGAGCTGGTGCTGGCCAACGCGGGCTGGCAGGAATACGCCGTGAGCGACGGCAGCGACCTGCTGGCTCTGGGCGACGTGACGCAACCGTCGCACGCACTGGGTGGCCTGGGCATGCCGGGCTTCACGGCCTATGTCGGGCTGCTGGACATCGGCCAGCCCAAGCCGGGCGAGACCGTCGTCGTCGCCGCGGCCACGGGTGCGGTCGGCGCTGTCGTCGGCCAGTTGGCCAAGTTGAAGGGCGCCCGCGTGGTCGGCATTGCCGGCGGCGCCGACAAATGCCGCCACGCCGTCGAGATGCTGGGCTTCGATGCCTGCCTGGATCGCCACGCCCCCGACCTCGCCGCGCGGTTGGCCGAGGCCTGCCCGCAAGGCATCGACGTCTATTTCGAGAACGTCGGCGGTGAAGTATTTGACGCCGTGCTGCCGCTGCTCAACCTGCACGCCCGCGTGCCGGTCTGCGGCTTCATCTCGCACTACAACGACGCCGCGCCGCCCACCGGTCCCGACCGCCTGCCTGGCCTCGTCGCCACGCTGCTGGCCAAGCGCATCCGCATGCAGGGTTTCATCATCCTGGATCACTACGGCGAGCGCTTCGACGCCTTCCGCCGCGAGATGGGCGCCTGGCTGGATTCAGGGCGCATCACGCTGCGCGAGGACATCGTCGACGGGCTGGAGCAGGCACCGGCCGCGCTGGCGCGGCTGCTGCAGGGCGGCAACTTCGGCAAGACGGTGGTGAAGGTGGCCTGAGAGCGCGATTCACGCACCGCCCCACGGCAGCAGCCGCGGCAGCAGCAGGCCGGCGGCACCCTCCAGTGCGGCGTAGATGAACAGCAGGCGCAATGCCTCCAGCGTCTTGTTGGCTGGGCGTGGTGCCAGGCCGCGCATCCAGCGCAGTGCGTAGAAGAACGCCGCCAGCACCACGGCCGCCACGACGCTGCCGTGCCAGGCCAGCATCGCGTAGACCGAAGCGCCCTGGCCGCTGGCATCGCCGCGCAGCCCGGCGTGCCACCAGTCGAGCACGTCCACGGCCAGCGCGGCGGCCAGGCACGCCGCGCTGAAGCTCATCAACACGGCGCTGGCGCCGCTGCCGCGCTCGAGCCTCGCCATCAGCGGCCGGGCAGCATAGGCAAGGCCCGCCGACGCACCCAGCAGCAACAGGCCGGGAACCAGCGCGCCGCGCGGCGCGTTGAGCAGCCACCAGTCGGGATGCGCGGCGTACAGGTAGAGGTAGCCGAACATCGCCATCAGGAAGATCGTCCCGAGCACGATGTCGAGCAGCACCGCGGCCCACCAGCCGTGCGCCTGCGGCCCGGCCACATAGGTCGGCAGCAGGATGCCGGCGCCAGCGTCGACCTGGCTCTGCTGCGGCGGCAGGTGCCGGTCGTTGCTCCACACCCAGCGCATCAGGCAGATCACGGTCAGCACGCCGCAGACGGCGCTCAGGGCCATGGCCTTCACCGTCAGCAGCAGGAAGAAGCCGGCCGTGAACAGCGCCGACAGCAGCGGCCACCAGGACGGCCCCGGCATGATCTGCACGTACTGCGGCTCGGCGCGCGCGGGGCTGGTGACGAGCGTTTCGCGCTGGCCGGTGGCCGTGTTCGGCAGGAAGTAGCGCCCGGCTTGCGCGTCGTTGGCCAGTTGGGGGTCGGCCCACAACGGCTCCAGGTCGTTGACCACCGGGATGGAGCGCACGCCGTAGTTGCCCGCCGACAGCCATTCCAGTGTGCCCCCATGGAACGCATTGCGGGCATTGCCGCTGCTGCCGCCACGGGCGTAGCAGCGCACCGCGTCGATGACGAACAGCAGCGCTCCCGCGGCCATGATGAAGGCGCCCACGGTGGAGACCAGGTTCGGCAGGTCCCAGGCACGGTCCGGCAGATAGGTGTTGACCCGCCGCGGCATGCCCATCAGCCCGGTCAGGTGCATGGGCAGGAAACAGACGTGCACGCCGACGAAGCTGAGCCAGAACACCCAGCGCCCGAGCCGCTCCGACAACTGCTGGCCGTTGATCATCGGCGTCCAGTAGTAGAAGCCGGCGAACAGCGGGAACAGCATGCCGCCGATCAGCACGTAGTGGAAATGCGCGACGACGAAGTAGGTGTCGTGCGCCTGGCCGTCGAAGGCGACCATGCCCACCATGACGCCGCTCAAGCCTCCCATCACGAAGATGAGGATGCCGCCGACGAGGAACAGCGACGGCACGTTGCGCTGCACACGGCCAGACGCGAGCGTGCAGATCCATGCGAACACCTGGGCGCCCGCGGGAACGGCCACCGCCATCGACGCCGCTGAAAAATAGCCCGCCGCCAGATCCGGCATGCCGACCGTGAACATGTGGTGGGCCCACACGCCGAAGCTGATGAAGCCGGTGGCGATCATGGCCAGCACGACGAGCTCGTGGCCGACCAGCTTCTTCTGCGCGACGGTGACGACCATGGTCGACACCATCGCCGAGGCCGGGATGAAGATGATGTAGACGTCGGGATGGCCGAAGAACCAGAACAGGTGCTGGTACAGCAGCGGGTCGCCGCCGCGCGTGGCGTCGAACAGCGGCCAGTTGAAGGCGCGCTCCAGCTCCAGCAGGAAGGTGACCATGATCATGGCCGGAAAGGCCAGGATGATCATGACGCCGAAGATCAGGATGGCCCAGGCGTACACCGGCATCTTGGCCAGCGTCATGCCCGGGGCTCGCGTGCGCAGCACGCCGACGATGAGTTCGATGGCGCCGGCGATCGCGCTGATCTCGATGAAGCCGATGCCCAGCAGCCAGAAGTCGGCGTTGATGCCCTTGGCGTAGACCCCCGAGCTCAGCGGCGGGTACATGAACCAGCCGCCCGATGGCGCCAGGCTGAAAAAGACCGAGCCGAAGAAGACCACGCCGCCAATGGCATAGGCCCAGTACGAATAGGCCGACAGCCGCGGGAAGGGCAGGTCGCGCGCGGCCAGCATCTGCGGCAGCAGCAACACGGCAATGGCCTCGACGGCCGGCACGGCGAACAGGAACATCATCACCGAGCCATGCATCGTGAACAGCTGGTTGTAGGTCTCCTGCGGCACGACGCCGGCCAGCGGCGCGGCCAGCTGCACGCGCATCACCAGCGACAGGATGCCGGCCGCAACGAAGAAGCCGAAGGCCGTGGCGATGAACAGGAAGCCGATGAAGTTGTTGTTGACGGCGCTGAACGCGCGCCAGCCCGTGGGCGTTTCCCAGGTCTCTTCCAGCGCCTCGAACTCGCCCGCGGGCCGGCCGCCCTGGGTCGGGAAACGCGCGTAGAGCCGCGTATCGAAACCGGTCTCGGACGGCTCGGCTGCGGCATCGCGGACGGCGCCTTCCACGCCTGGGGCGGCGGGGTGCGTCATCTCTGTTGCTCCGCTGACTTTGGAACACAGCCACAGAGGCACAGAGACACAGAGGAGCCGAGATGAAAGCCTCTCCGTGTCTCTGTGCCACTGTGGCTTTGTTTGGAGTTCATTTCAGTTGTCCATTCCGCGTTCGCGGCACCCGCGACGCATGAAACCGGCGCATTTCGGGCCGAGCGCTGGGCCGCTCCCGAGCCGGCCCGCGATGGCGATGTGCTCGCGGCTCAACGCCGCGGGCATCGCCGTCCCCGCGGGGGACCGGTCAGATGCACCGCGTTCAGCGGTGTGCAGCTGGACGAGGGGCTTCATTTCAACGACTCCATGTAGCTGGCGAGTACGTTCAACTCGTCGGCCTTCAACGAGCGGTAGGCGGGCATGCGGTTGTTCGGCTTGATGGACTGGCTGTCGCCGATCCAGCCGATCAGCGTGCCGCGCGTGTTCGGCAGGATGCCGGCGCCCAGCGACTGGCGCGAGCCGACGAAGGTCAGATCGGGCCCGGATACGCCTTGCGCCGAGGTGCCGGCGACGCGGTGGCAGGCCGCGCAGCCGACCTCGTTGAAGAGCTGCTTGCCGCGCAGCGCCTCGACGCTGACGTTGCTCTCAGGTGCCGGCTTCAGGCGTGAATCCAGCCACCGCTGCCAGTCGGCGGCGTCATGCGCGACGACGACGAAGCCCATCAGCGCATGCGCGCCGCCGCAGAACTCGGCGCATTGCCCGCCATAGACGCCCGCCTTGTCGGCCTGCAGCTTCAGCCGGTTGGTGCGGCCCGGGATCATGTCCATCTTGCCGCCCAGCTTGGGAACCCAGAAGCTGTGGATGACATCCTCCGAGACCATGTCGACGACGACCGGGCGGCCCACCGGGATGTGCAGCTCGTTGGCATCGGCCAGCATCTCGCGGCCCGCCGCATCGAGGTAGGACACGCGCCACCAGTAGATGTTGCCGGACACACGCATGCGCAGCTCGTCGCCCTTGATGGTGGACATGCCCGCGGCCAGCGTGAGGCCCCAGGCCAGCAGCAGCAACAGCACGCCGGCCGGGATGATCAGACCGAACCACTTGACGACGCGCTCGCCGCCGAGCCTGGCGCGCAGCTCATCGCTGCCGTACAGCGCCACCCACATCGCCGCGCAGACGCCCAGGAAGATCAATGTGACGAGCGCGATCAGCACCCAGGCCAGCGTCGTGACCGAGTTGGAGAACGGCCCGTGCGGATCGAGCACCGGCGGCGGCCAGCCGCTCAGGGCCTCAGCGAGGTTAGGGCCTGTCATCCTATGAATCTCCCCCGCGCCGGGGCTGCAAGGGGTGCAGCGCTAGGCGCGAGCCGACGGTCGGGGCCCTTCCCCGACCTAGGTTCGCAACGACGCGGGGCGCCCCTTGCAGCCCCGGCCCTTCGGGTGGCGCCCCACAGAGCCTGCACTCGTCGTTGCAAATCCTCGCCGGGGCCCCACCCCGGCTGCGGCTTGCGCCTAGATTGCAGGCTCTGTGGGGTGCCACGCGGGGGGGATTCATAGGATGACAGGCCCTATAGCGTGAGGAGGTAGGCGGTGACATCGCGAGCTTCCTGGTCGGACATGGGAATGGCCGGCATGGCCGTGCCGGGCACCATCGACGGTGCGTTGCGAACGAACTGCATCAACAAGCCGGGCTGGTTCGGCAGCTGCCCTGCGATCAGGCCTTGCCTGCCGAAGTTCTCGAGCGACGGCCCGAGCCCTCCACGCGGCCATTTCACGTCGGGGAAGGTGTGGCAGGCCACGCAGCCCTTGTCGGCCACGAGCTGCCGGCCCCGTGCGGCGTCCGCGTCGCCCAGGGTCGGCGTGCGGTCGGGCGGGCCATCGCAGGCGGCGAGGCAGGCACAGGCGAGCACGAATAGGAAGCGCCGAACAAGTCCCTCGCGCGCAGCGCATCGCTGGGACTTGYTCGGCGCTTCCTTTGCCAGGGACGATGATTCACCCGCCATGCGCCACCTGTCCCTTCTCATCCTCACGCTGCTGGCCACCGCCTGCACCGATCGCATGAGCCCGAGCGACGACCGCTTCGGCCGCGGCGGTGAGCTGATCGCGATGAGCGGCGGCGAAGGCGGCGCGCGCTACGCCTGCGTGAGCTGCCACGGCGCGCGCGGCGAGGGCAATGGTTTCGACGCACCTCGCCTGGCCGGCCTGCCGGCGGGCTACCTGCAAAAGCAGATGGAGGATTACGCGGCAGGGCTGCGGGCGCACGAGGTCATGCGCGACGTGGCGCGCTTTCTCGACAGCGCCGAACGCGTGCGGGTGGCCCACTACTACGCCGGCCTGCCGCCCAAGGCCTTGCCGCCCGCCACCGCCGAAGCCATCGCCGCGACGACCCCGGCGCTGTACGCCGCGGCCTGCCAGCAGTGCCATGGCGATGAAGGGAGCGGCAGCGCGAAGGGGCCGCCGCTGAATGCCCAGCCGGCCTTCTACCTCGCCCAGCAGCTGCAGGACTGGCAGGTGTCGAAGCGGCGCAATGACGGCAATCATCAGATGCTGACAGCGGCCCAGCGGCTCAAGCCCGAGGAGGTTCATCAGCTGAGCCTCTATCTGGCGCGGATCCCACCACGCCCGGCGCCTGCGGCCCGTTGAGATCGAACATCGAGGGCAGCACGCGGTCGCGCTTGATCACGTAATGCAGCACGGCCGCCCCGGCGTGGCCGGGAATGGCCAGCGCCGTGATCCAGACGACCCAGGCATGCGCCGTCGCGGCCCACTCCATCAGGCGGTGCTGCAGGCCCTCGGACAACTGGTCGAAGGGCAGGTTTGGGAAGGGGATCACACCAGCGATCGACAGCGGCAGGTCACTGGGCAGCGTGGACCACATGACCCAGCCGCTGATCGGCAGCGCGAAGAAGCTGAAGTAGAACCAGACCTCCAGCACATGGCTGGCCCTGCCCGAGAACGATGACTCGTCGACGTTGTCGGGCGTGCCGATCTGGCTGCGCCACAGGAAGCGCAGCGTGCCCAGCAGCATGATCGCCAGCCCGACCTCCGTGTGCGTCTGGTAGCCGATGTACTTGTCGCCGCCCGCCGGCTGCCAGCCCAGGTACCAGCCATAGGCCAGCTGGAAGATCATCAGCGCCGCCATCGCCCAGTGAAAGGCCACGCCGATCGGCGAATACAGCCCGCGCCGGTGATGGCCCTCGGCCCATTCGATGGCGGCAACGAGATTCATGCCGGCCCGGCGCGCAGGCCGCGTGCACGTTCAGCGCGCATCCAGCGCCAGCCTATCCACATCGCGGCGGCCAGGTAGGCCATGCTGCCTGGCGCCCACATCACGATGYCGGCGAGCTGCTGGTCCTGCAGCGGCGAGACGCCCCAGCTCAGCGCCGATGCGAAGTGCGGCGCATACAGCGGCCGCGCGGCGAACGTGATCAGCGCGCCCAGCAGCCCCATCAACACCGTCGTGGCGAGGATGGCGCCCGTTGCTGCGACCGCGCCGGAGCGCCGCACCGCGACCCAGAAGGCGACCGCGCTGGCCAGCAGCGTGAACTGCATCAGTGCGTACAGGGCCACCGACGATAGGGCCGCCGCGTAAGGCGCGGGCGCGTGCCAGGTCCAGAACGTGACGGTGGCGACGGCGGTGCTGGTCCACAGCGGTGTCGGCAGGCGGCGCAGCCAGCGTTCCAGCCCGATGGCCAGCAACGGCGCCATCGCCAGCACCAGGGCCATGTGATGGACCACCCGTATGGTGAAGAACGCCGAGCTCAGCGCACACAGCGGCGACACGTAGAGCAGGGCCGCCAACGCCCAGGCGCAGCGCAGGCAGCGCAGCTGTCTCGGCGTTGCAGCCTGCGCCGCTGACGGCCGCCACAGTGCCAGCGCCAGCAGCACGAGGCCCGTGCCGAGCACCGGGTCGAGGTTCCATCGGCTCAGCCAAGCGTCCGGGCCGGGCGCCTCGCCGCAATAGGGAATCCACCGGCCGTCCATGGTCGTCTTCCGCGTCTAGTTCAACGCTGCACGGGCACACGACTTGCCCGCGTTCGTGGCCGCCCCACGAGAGGGGGCCGGTCCGGGAGCGCAAGGCTTTGCGGCAACTTTTGCCGTAGCCCGTTCAGCCCTTGAGCGCCGTTTCAATCGCCGAGATGGCGAGCTTGCGCATATCTACGGCGCGTTCGCTGCCAGCCAGGCAAACGTCGTGTAGGCGGCGACGTTCTGGTTCAAGGACGCGGGGTCGATCTTGTCCAAGGTGTCATTGGCGCTGTGATGATGATCGAAGAGGTCCGTGGCATCCTGTGCGAGCTGGATCCACGGCACGCCACGCTTGGCCAGGAAGCCCAGATCCGGTCCCGGTGCGCCAGCGGCACCGTCGAGCGTGATGCCCAGCGGAGCCAGCGCGCGTGACAGCCGTGCCGTGAGCTCAGCGTCCAGCGGCGGATGACGCAACGCGTAGATTGGCCCTGCGCCCCAATCGCTTTCGATCGCCAGATAGTGCCGCGACAGATCGCCCGCATCGCGCGCCGCATAGGCGCGTGCACCATCGAAGCCGTTCTCCTCGTTGGCGAACAAGACCACGCGGATCGTGCGGCGGGGTGCTTGGGGCAGCTGCTTGATCAACGCCCCGGCTGCCATCGTCAGAGCTACGCCGAACCCATCGTCGACTGCGCCCGTGCCGAGATCCCAGGAGTCGAGATGCGCAGACATCATCACGATCTCCCGCTTGGCGCCTCGCCCAGTGATCTCGCCGATCACGTTGTACGAGATGCTGTCGGCCTGCGTTTGCGTCGCGATGTTTAGGCGCAGCCGTACCGAGGGATACCGCTGCCCAAGCCGTTCAAGGAGATCCGCATCCGGGCCCGAGATGGCGGCGGCCGGGATCGCGTTCCCGGGAGCGTAGTTCACGCTGCCGGTGTGCGGCAGCCGGTTGTCGTCGGTTCCCAAGGATCTGATCAGAAGCGCCACGGCGCCCTTGGTGGCGGCCAACGAGGCGGCACTGCTGCGCATCTGCAGGACCCGCGCGTATCCCGACCCATCGCGGTCGCGTTCCATGCGCCGGGTGAGCAGGACGATCCTGCCGCGCACCGATTCGGCCGGCGCCGACTGCAACGCTTCGAAGTCTTGGAATCGCACGATCTCGGCATCGAGCGGGCCGTTGGTTCCCACGCTGTTGCCCAGCGCGGTCACGGCAAGGCGCTGCGTGATCGGCGCAGTGACATCTGCGCTCTCGGACAGCCGGCGCCAAGCCGTGAACTTGACGGGCTCCGTGTAGACCTTGTCGTAGCCCAGCGCATGGAACTTCGCCACGGCCCACGCCACCGCGCGGGCGTCGGCCTCCGACCCGGCGGGGCGCGCGCCAACCTCCGTGGTCAGCGATTCGACAATCTTGAACGCCCCGCTGTCCGCCAGCGCGCGTTCCCTCAGGAACCCGGCGGTCGCTTCGTCGGCTGCGGAGGCCGGCAACGTTTCAGCGCCCGTGAAAGGGCATGCCAGACACGCGGCCAGCAGCAGTGCCGCGGAGTGATTCAGCAACCGCTGGGCCATGGTTCACTTCGCCTCGTAGTGGTCGTTCACGTAGGTCATGGGGATCCACCGGTAGCCTGGGCCATCGGGGCGCAGATGGCCGACGCCGGGGAACGAGATGTGGTCGGCCGCGACCCAATACCGGCCCTTGACCGCGTCGGCGAACGCCTTCTTGCGCGTTGCTGCGGCGGCCTTGGGATCGACGTCGAAGACGATGGTCACGCCCGGGTTGGGCATCTGAACTTCCGCCACGTGGACCAGGTCGCCCCAGAACACCAGCTTCTCGCCCTTGCTCTCGAGCGCGTAGAACGTGTGGCCCGGTGTGTGGCCCGGAGCGGGGATGGAACGGATGCCGGCGAACAGCTCGGTCGCGCCGGAGAACGTCTTCACCTTGCCGGCATCGACATAGGGCTGCACCTTGGCCGAAGCCTCGTCGAAGTACTTCTTCGCCGCCTCCGGCGCCCGCGCGCGGTTGTCGGGGCTCAGCCAGTGCGCGACTTCCTTCTGCTCGATGTGGACCGTGGCGTTGGGAAACACGATGCGCTGGCCATCCATCAAGCCACCGGTGTGGTCGGTGTGGATGTGCGTGATCAGGATGTCGGTGATCTGCGCCGGCGTGACGCCCACCGCCTTGAGACTGGCCTCGAGCTTGTTCAACGTCGGGCCGTAAAGCTCGCCGGTGCCGGCGTCCATCAGGATCAGGCGGTCACCCGCCCGGATCAGGTAGGCGTTGACCGAGGCATCGACCTCGGTCGTCTGATACGTGTCCGCCAGGCGCGACGCGACCTCGCCGGGCTTGGCGTTGGTCAGCAGGTTCAGCGTCGGGATCGGCAGCGTGCCGTCGGAGAGCGCCGCGACCTCGAAGTCGCCGAGCTTGAAGTGGTAGTAGCCGGCTTGATAGCGGCTCACCTTGGTCGCAGGCGCCTCGGCCGCGGACGAGACCGGGGCGACCAGGCTGGTGGCGACAGCGGCGGCCAGGAAGGCCGCAAGGAAGGTGCGTTTCATCGTGAGGCTCCTGTTAAGCGATGAAAGGCACTATATTTATCGCCATCTTGTTTATAAAGATCGATATAGCTATTTCACAATCAACGATATGGAAACAATGATCGACAACCTGGCCGAGCTGACGATCTTCGACAAGGTCGCCAGTGCCGGCAGCCTCACGGGGGCCGCGAACGCGCTGGGCCTGTCGCTGGCAGTGGTCAGCAAACGCCTGGCCGCCCTCGAGGCGCGCATGGGCGTTCGCCTGCTCAACCGGACCACGCGGCGGCAGTCCATGACGCAGGAAGGCGAACGCTTCCACCTGCATTGCGTGCGCATCCTTGCGGAGGTGCAGCAGGCCGAGGTGGTGATGCAGCACAGCCGCACCGACATCAACGGGCACCTGCGGGTGACGGCACCGCGCATGCTGGGCACGCGCTATCTCGCCCCCCTGGCGGCGCAGTTCCAGGCCATGCATCCGGCGTTGCGGATCGAGATCGTCTTGAGCGACGACGTCGTGGATCTCGTGGAACAAGGCATTGACCTGGCGCTGCGCTTCGGGGTGCTCAACGACTCGACGATGACGGCACGCCACATCGCCGACAGTGAGCTCGTCCTGTGCGCCGCGCCGGACTATTTGCGGCGCTTCGGCTCTCCCGACACGCCTGCTGCGCTCTCAGCGCACAACTGCATCCTCTACGGCACGCGAAGCACGCGGCACTGGCTCTTCCAGCATGAAGGCAAACCGGTCTCGGCCGAGGTGAACGCGACCTTCCTGTGCAATGACGGCAACGCGGCCAAAGCACTCGCGCTCGCCGGCGGCGGGATCTTTCTCAAGTCGATATGGGATGTGGGCTCGGAGCTGAGGGAGGGAACGCTGGTGCGCGTCCTGGGGCGATACAGCATCCCCAGCGCACCGCTGCATGTCGTGTACCCGCATGCATTGCATCTGGCCCCGCGCGTACGCCACTTTGCCGACTACGCTCTCCAGGGCCTTCGCGGCGAATGGGCGCTGCTTGCCGATCAGGCCTCCGCCAGCGCTTGACTTGCCGTCAGCGGACCAGAGCAGAACCTGGCGGCGTCTTCGGCGGCGCAGTCGAACAGGCTAAAGGTGTTCCCGCAGGACGTCGGTGCGCCTGATTTCACGCGGCCTTCCTGCCACGCTTGGCCGCGGGCTTGGCTGCCGCCTTCTTCGCTGGCGCCTTTTCTGCTGGCGCCTTCTCCGCCTTCTCGGCCTTGCGCGCTTTGCCACCCAGGCTCTGTCGCAGCAACTCGGTCAGGTCGACGACATTCGAGCCACCGAGGTCCGGCGCCTCCTCGAAGGGCTGCACGGTCGCCGTCTTGCCGGCCTTGGCCTTGCGCTTGACCAGCTCATGGATGGCGCTCGTGAAGTCGTCCTTGAACTTCTCGGGCTTCCAGGCCGCAGTCATCTGACCGATGAGCTGCTGGGCCATCTTCAACTCGGCCGGCTTGACGCCCGCGGCACCGGCCGTGGGCAGGTCCAGCGCATCGGGCGAACGGATCTCCTCGGCCCAGCGCAGCACGCCCAGCATCAGCGCCGGGCCGGCGGGGATCAGCGCCGCGAGGTGCTCCTTGTTGTGCAGCACGAAGCGCGCAATGCCGATGACACCGGCCTTGTCCAGCGCCTCGCGCAGCAGCGCATAGACGCGGTCGGCCCGGCCATCCGGCGCGAGGTAGTAAGGCTTTTCGATGTAGACGAAGGACACGTCCGCCGCCTTGACGAAGTTCTCGATCTGGATGGTCTGGGTGCGCTTGGGATAGGCGGCCTTGATCTCGTCGTCGGACAGCACCACGTACTCGTCGCTCTCGAGCTTGACGCCCTTGACGATGTGCTCCTTGTCGATCTCCTTGCCGG
>NZ_JBFUMO010000044.1:0-21321 GCF_054049355.1 Roseateles sp. P5_E11
GGCCGAAGTAGTGCAGCGTGATGTGGAAGATGCGGCTCGGCCTGAACCGCGGCACGAGGCCGCGCGCCACATGTTCGGCGGCTGCGGCGCGCGCAATGCGCTCGGCCGCCTGTTCATCCGGCCGCAGCGCGAAGAAGAGCTTATGGCCGGCCACGGCCTCAATTGGTGGCAGCGGAGGCGGCCTCGGCCGCACGCTTGGCGGCTTCGTCGACGCTGCTCTGCACCTGCTCGCCAACGGCCTTTGGCATGGGCAGGGCGGCACTGGCCGCCGGTGAACCAGGCGGCGGCTTCAAGGCCGAGGCCTGCTTCTTGACCAGCGACAGCACGATGGCCGCGACGATGACGAGGGCRAGAAGGCTGAAGGCTGCGCGCATGAATTGCTCCGTGAAGGCGCGGCAGCTTAACGCTCCGGCCGCGAACCCTGAAGCCCACGCGCCACGCAACGCTGCCGCAACGCCTGGCCACCACAGTCGCTGCATGTCGATGGACGAGAACACCACCCGGCTGCGAGCACTCGCGGCGCCGCGCTGCGGTCTGCTCAGCTGGTGGGCACCGGGGCCGGGTGCGTTCAGCGCCCGCGTGGTGCTGGACGATGGCAGCCAGCGCGACTTCGACAGCCCCTTCGAGCTGGCGCGCTTCCTGAGCACCCCTATGTCGAATGCACCGGCCACGTCGAGCGGCCTGCGCTGACCTCGCACAATCCGCGCATGCAAGAACCGTCGGGTGCCGAGCTGGAGTTGCGCGTGTTGGGGCCGGTGCGCCTTTGGCGCGGTGGCCATCCCGTGGCGTTGACGAATCGCAAGACGCAGGCGCTGCTGCTGGTGCTCGCGCTGGACGGCGGCGCCAGCCGCCCGCGTTTGTGCGCGCTGCTGTGGCMGGATCTGGACGAACCCAGCGCGCGCCGCAACCTGCGCCGCGAGCTGGCGCGGCTGCGCGAGGCGGGCGTGCCTGAATCCTTTCGGGCCGATGACGACCATCTGCACCCTGGCGACACGCTGCGTTGCGACCTGCTGCTGGCCGAAGCCATGCCCGAGCTGGCGCTTGCGGGCTGGCCGGGCGAGCTGGCGGACGGCCTGCAGCTGGACGACGCGCCGCAGTTCGCGCCGTGGCTGAGCGCCGCGCGCGAGCGGGCACTGCGACTGCGGCTGCGCGCGCTGGAGGCCGCGGCCGCAGCCGCCGAGGTGCGCGCCGACCTGCCCGCCACGCTGGGCTATGTGCAGACCCTGCTGAGCGAGGACGGCCTGCAGGAGCGGCATCACCGCCAGGCCATGCGCCTGCTGGCTGCCACTGGCCAGCGCGAGGCGGCATTGCGCCAGTTTGAGCGCTGCCAGGCCATGCTGGCGGCCGAGCTGGGGCTGGCGCCCATGCCCGAGACCGTGGCGCTGGCGCAGTCGCTGCGCGGCAGCGCGCCGGCTGCCCCGCCCTTGCCCATCCGCCCCCCGCAGGCCTGGCCGGAGCGCCTGCCCTTCGTCGGCCGGGCCACCGAGGTGGCGCGGCTGCAAGGCGCCTGGGCGCGCCGCACCGCAGTCGTCATCGTCGGCGAGGCTGGCGTCGGCAAGACCCGCCTGGCCACCGATTTCGCGGCCTCGCAGGGCGCCTATGCGCTGGTGCGCTGCCGCAGCGGCGACCATGACATCGCCTTCGGTGCCTGTGCCCGTGTGCTGCGCGTGCTGGCTGGCGAGCCGCCCGACCTGCGCGGGCTGGACGACTGGATCGTGGCCGAAGTGACCCGGCTGCTGCCCGAACTGGGCCCGGCACCGGCGCCGCTGCGCACGCAGGCCGAGCGGCTGCGCTTCGACGAGGCCTGCATCCAGGCCTGGCTGGCGCTGTCGCGCGGCGCCTTCGACGCCCTCGTGCTGGATGACTGGCAGCTGGCCGACCCCGCCAGCCGCACGCTGCTGGCCCGCGCCGCCGCACGCCGCCGCGAGGCCGGCTCGGAAGGCACCATCGAGCTGGTTTGCTGGCGCGGCGCCAGCGACGACCCCGAACTGCTGGGCTTCAGCGCGGCACTCGCGGCCGAGACGGTCGCGCTCGGTCCCTTGTCGGCGGAAGCGGTGTACGAGCTGGTGCGCCAATTGTCCGGCGCCGCCGACCCGGTGCGCTTTGCCGAGCGCCTGTGCAGCGCCACCGGCGGCCACCCCTACTTCATCTCGGAGACGCTGCGCGACCTGGCCGAGACTGCGGTGCTGGACGTCGACGAGCAAGGCCGCTGGCGCACCCCGTTCGACGCCGTGACGCAGGACTACCGCGAGCTGCCCATGCCCGCCAGCGTGCGCGAGGCCGTGCTCGCGCGGGTGCGCCGACTGGACGCGCAGACGGCACGCCTGCTCGAAGCGGCCGCGCTGGCCGGTGAGCCTTTCGGTGCCGCCTGGCTGGCCTCGGCCTGCGCGCTGTCGGAACTCGAGACGGTGCAGGCGCTGGAGCAGGCAGCACGCGCCCAGCTCGTGCGGGCCCATGCGGCCGGCGGCTATGCCTGGGCGCACGACCTGGCACGCCAGGCGCTGGACTCGGCCCTGGAGCCGGTGCGGCGGCGCCTGGTGCACCACCGCCTGGCGCTGGGGGCCGAAGCGCTGGGCGCAACCGCCGAGGCCGCGCGCCATTTCGAAGCCTGCGGCGAGCCCCGACGTGCCGTCGCCCACCGGCTGGCCGCTGGCGATGCCGCCCGCGCGCTGGCGGCACTGGGCGAAGCGGCGCGGCACTGGCAACACGGCTTGGCCGACGAGCCGACGCCGCCCCAGGCCGCCATGCTGCTGGCCCGTTTGCTGGAGGCTGAAAACGGCCTGGGCCGCCGCACCGAGGCCGAGGCCTGCCGGCAACGCCTGGAAGACCTGCGCGCAGGCACCGCACTGCCGCCCGATGTCGAGGTGGACGCGGGCCACGCTCTCGCCCGCTATCTCGTGCGCGGCGAGGGCGCCCAGGCCGCACTCGCCCTGCTCGACGCGCTGCCCCCGCCGACCGACGACAGCCAGCGGCTGCGCGGCTTGTCGCTGCGCATGGACGCGCTGCAACGGCACGGCCGCATCGACGAGGCTCGCATGCTGGGCGATGAGGCGCTGACCCTCGTCCACCCCGCCCACCCCGAGCGCGCGGAGCTGCTGGCATCGCTGGCCATGCTGGAGTTCTCCGCCGCGCATTTCGATGCGGCTGTCACGCGTGCCGACCAGTTCGTCACCGCCAGCCGGCAGYGCGGCGACGGCATGCTGATCGCCCGCAGCCTGCAATTGCGCGGCGCCTTCCAGGCCGAGCGCGGCAACGTGGACGCCGCCGAGGCCGACCTGCGTGAGGCCGCCGCGCTGGCCGGGCGCTTCGGCAACCGGCCCACGCAGCTGTTCTCCCTGTACAACCTGGCGGTCACTTTCCTGCAGCAAACGCGCCCCGGCGACGCGCTGCCGGTGGCCCTGGAAGGCTGGGCCTTGTGCGCCGACCAGAAGGGCAGCGAGGCCAGGACGATGTTTCGCGCGCTGTTCATCGACGCCTATTTCATGCTCGGCGACTGGGGCCGCACCTGGGCCCACATCGAGCCGGCCATCGACGAGATCATCGCCATCGGCCAGCCGATGTCCATCGCCGGCATCGCCATGGCGGTGCTGGAGCCGATGGCGGTGCTGGGCCAGTGGCCACGCGCCGCGGCCCTGCTCGCGGCGCTGGACCACGATGCGCTGGCCCAGTCGCCGCAGGCTGGGCAGCCGGTCTGGCTGGCTTGCGCGGTGGGCGCGCTGCTGCGCGGTGAGGTGAGTGAAGCGCGAAGCTGGTTGCGGCGCCTGGGGCCGCCCGACGAACTCGAGAACCCACGTGTCCGGCAGCGGCTCGCGCTAGTGGACGCCCAACGCTGTTGCTGCGAAGGCGACCTCGCCGGCGCGCTGGCGCGGTTGCCCGACGACGACGCGCGGGGCATGAACGACGAACTGAGGCTGCGCATGCTGGCGGTGCGCTGCCGCGCCGGTGCCGACGCGTCACAGCTGGCTCTGGCCCGGGCGGTGCTTGATGACCCCCGCACCAACGCCACCGCCGCGCTGGAGCTGGCGCAGGCGCTGGGCGGCAAGGTGCTCGCAGCCCGGTTGGAACGCCTGGGCGCCAGCCTGGCCGACTGGCCCGAGATCCAGGCCAGCTTGCGCACCACCTGGCTCTGAACAGGCGCGCCGCAACGGCGCGGCAACGGCCGCGTCCTACCGTGGCGGCACCGCATCTCGGAGCACGCCATGAAACTGATCGCATTCCTCATGGCCGGCCTGCCGGCCGGCAGCGCCCAGACCGACAACGGCATCGACTGGACCGTGGCTGCGGCCGTGCCTGAACCGTGGCTGGTGGRCAGGCTGGCCCGGCGCCGGCTGACAACACGCAGGGCGCCGTTACTGATCAGATGCGCACGACTTGCCGCGGCGGCCTCATTGCTGACCCTGTCGCTTTCAGCGACGGCGGCCGGTGTCTTTGTGGAGGCGCTCCTGCTCACGCAAAGTGCCGACAACGTCATCACGACCGGCTCCTGCACACCCGGCAGCACCGCTTCTTTCGAGTGCGTGGGGTTCGGTCGGTTCATCGGGCTCGGCTCGCCAACGACAGACACCGGCACTGTGACCCATCTGCGTTCGGTATTCGACGCCGGCAACGTCTCGCAGGTGCCAAACTTCGTGATGAACGCCAGGGCACGCGCATTCGCATCCTTCGGCCAACTGCACGCGTCCACCTTCGTCCAGATTCAAGGTGCGGGCGGCAACGACGTCTCCATCGGTGGACGCGCCACGGCGCAGTTGACGGATCGCGTGACCATCAACTCGACCGTGCTGCCCGCCGGAACCCCCGTGTCGGTCAAGGTGTTGATGGACGTGAGCGGGCAAGGCGGCGGGCGGCTCTCCTTCGGCATCAACCAGTTCAATCAAAACGTGGACGTGTCGGACGATTTCGGCGGCGACGCGTTGAAGGACTACGAAACGACCTTCTCCGCCAAAGTGGGTGAGAAGGTCAGCGTCACCTATGGGCTCGTGGCCTTTACGCGAATGTTTTCCAACGGCTGGGGGCCAGGCGATGTGCTCAATGGGCGCAACAACAGTGCCGACTACGGCAACTCCGCCTACCTCTACATGGGCGGCCTGGACCCCGCGCTGGGCATCACGCTGCAAAGCGACAGCGGCTTCACCTACGCCGTGCCTTCGGCGGTGCCCGAACCTGTCGCGGCATGGCTCGTGCTGATCGGGCTGCCTGTGCTGGCGTGGCGGGCTCGCAAGCTGAACCGTCGCGCTTGAAGGGCGTGGCGCGGGGTGCCGGGCCGACAGGCACAAGTCAGGCACCCGTCAGGCACTTCATCCTTCTTCACCCGCTCGATACCAGCCGGCAGCCTGCCCGCCGCAGCATCCCTCGGCGGCCCAGCCTGCTTCGGGCCGTCACCACAAGGGAGGCGTATGCAAAAGTCATTGGCAGCGGCGGCTCGAATCGGCGGGGCTGTGGTTCTCGCTCTGCAGCTCTGCGTCGGCGCGTGCGCGGCGCCGCTGGAGGCCGGCATCCAGCGCAAGGTGCGCGAGGCGACCTTTGAAGTCGTCCTGCCCAAGCCGGCCCAGGAGTCCGTCACCTACGACAAGCCCTGGCAGGAGCTGATTCCCTACCAGCTGCGCTCCGACAAGTACGTGTCGATAGGGACTGCCTTCGCCATCGGCCCGAACCAGTACGCCACGGCGATGCACGTGCTGATCGCAGCGTTCGGCGACTCGCGCGGCGAGCCGATGTTGCGCGACGCGGACGGCAAGCTCTATCCGATCGCGCAGATCACCAAGGGCTCTATCGACCAGGACTTCGCGGTGTTCACGCTGGCCAAGCAGCCGGATCGTTCCGCCTTCCTGGAACTGAATGACAAGCCTGAGCTCAACGAGACGGTCTACGCCGTCGGCAACGCACTCGGCGAGGGCGTCGTCATGCGGGAAGGGAACTACACGTCGGACACGCCGGAAGACGAGAGCGGGCGCTGGAAGTGGATGCGGTTCTCCGCGCCGATATCGGGCGGCAACAGCGGCGGACCGCTGATCGACGCCAAGGGCAGCGTGATCGGTCTCGTGCGCGCCATGCGCACCTCCGAGAACACGCTGAACATTGCCGTTCCCGCCGCACTCGTAAAGAGCGCGCCAGACCACCTGGTGAGCGTGGATTCGCGCGCCGTCGCCGGCTTCGCCGTCTTCGACAAGACGCGGTCGGGACGATTCAAGACGGACATCACTGCGCCAAAGAGCTTCGCCGAGCTGTCGGCGGCCTACATGAAGGCGGCGGACGAGTTCAATACGGCGCAGCTGCGCGGGCTGCTCGCCGACAACGCGAACGAGACTTTCCCCCGCGGCAGCGGCAGCGAACGGCTGCTTCACGGCCTCTACGAGCGCAGCGCGCCCGCCATCGTCGTGCAGAACGGCAACGGCAACTGGATCTTCACTCAGCCGAGCTACACGCGGCTCGATCTTGGCCGCGAGGGCTGGCAGGACTCGGCCAACTTCAAGGGATACCTCGTGTTCCACCGGCACAAGCCGAACAACGTCAATCAGGCGAAGTGGTATTCGGACGCCCAGATGGCCAGGGAGGTGGTGCTCAAGGCGTCCCCGGCCACGATCCACATCAATGCCGAGAATGCCAAGATCGTTTCAATGGGCGCTCCGACCGAGGACACCCTCTTCACCGACTCCTGGGGCCGGGTCTGGCAAGTGCGCGCCTGGCACATCACCACCTGGTTCGGCAGCGACTGGCTGGTCGAATTCGACCTGCCCGTGCCCGACGGTACGGTCGGTTTCGAGAGCAGGGTCTCCACGCTGGGGCGCGATTTCCAGATCGAGCGGATGAAGCTGCTGACCGGCTTCTTCGCGGCGTCCTACGAAGGAAAGCTCTCGCAATGGGACCGCTTCCTGTCACAGCGGGCCCTGCTGCCCAAGCCGCTGGCGGCATCGGTGCTGCATATCGACTTTGGCCGCAGCTTCGCCTTCGACGATCGCCGCTTGGCTTTCAGCTACGGGCCCGAGTTGCAGAAGATCGATCAGGACGGCCGCCTGCGGCTGGACTTCGCATTCACCCGTGACGCCGCGGATGCCCAGTTGGGCATCGCAGGCATCGTGGCCTACAACGCCGACGAGAAGACCGAGATCGACGTCTTCCGCCATGGGACACCCGCAGAGGCCGGGAGCGAGGCCGCGAAGACGGAATGGCGCAAACGGCTTCATCACGCCCATCCCTACGACGGCGTTGCRCTGACCGCGAACGACCGGCAAATGATCAGCACGATCTATGGCGTTGCGGATGCCCAACCGGCCCCGGACGTCCTCTACACCTTCCAGTACCGGGCCGAGACCGGAACGCCGCAGGACCGGATGAAGGCCAAGCTCGACCTGCTGATGCAACAGGCGAAGGTCAACGAGCGCTGATCGGGCGGCGGTACGCTCGCCCGACCGAACCGCGACGGCACGATGGCCGCGAGGATGACGAGGGCGAGAAGGCGGAGGGCCGCTCGCACGGCGGGATGTGGTTGAGTTGATGAGATGCACAGCCCCCTGCTGCCTCGCTTGATCCAGCGCAAGGCCGCACCTACCTGTGCTGCCTAGCATGGCCCGAACCACAACGGAGACCCGCCATGCTGCTGCGCCTGCTTCTGCTCGCCGCGATCACCACGTCCACGCTGGCTCAGGGCGCACCCGCTCTGCCAGTTGTACAGGCTCAGCTGACCAGCCCGCCCTTCGTGCCGCCACCGACCGGGCGCAAGTCGCCGGCCAAGGTGATCGTCGAGCTGGAGGTCGTCGAGAAAGACATGCCCATCTCGGAGGGCGTCAGCTACACCTTCTGGACCTTTGGCGGCACCGTGCCGGGCAGCTTCATCCGCGTGCGCCAGGGCGACACGGTGGAGTTCCACCTGAAGAACCACCCGAGCAGCAAGATGCCCCACAACATCGACCTGCACGGCGTCACCGGCCCCGGCGGCGGCGCGGCATCCAGCTTCACGGCGCCGGGCCATGAATCRCAGTTCACCTTCAAGGCCCTCAACGAAGGCATCTACGTCTACCACTGCGCCACCGCGCCGGTGGGCATGCACGTGGCCAACGGCATGTACGGCCTCATCCTCGTCGAGCCGCCCCAAGGCCTGCCCAGGGTGGACCATGAGTTCTACGTCATGCAGGGCGACTTCTACACGACCGGCAAATACCGCGAGAAGGGCCAGCAGCCCTTCGACATGGAAAAGGCCATCGCCGAGCAGCCGACCTATGTGCTGTTCAACGGCGCCGAGGGCGCGCTGACCGGTGACAAGGCGATCAAGGCCAAGGTGGGCGAGAGCGTGCGCCTGTTCGTCGGCAACGGCGGCCCCAACCTGGTGTCGAGCTTTCACGTCATCGGCGCCATCTTCGACAACGTGCGCTTCGAGGGCGGCACGCTGGCGCAGAAAAACGTGCAGACGACGCTGATCCCCGCCGGCGGCGCGGCCATCGTCGACTTCAAGGCCAAGGTGCCAGGCAGCTATGTGATGGTCGACCACTCCATCTTCCGCGCCTTCAACAAGGGCGSGCTGGCCATCCTGAAGATCGACGGTCCCGAGGACAAGAGCATCTATTCCGGCAAGGAGGTCGACTCGGTCTACCTGGGTGACCGCGCCGCGCCCAACCTCGGCGCCGTGACCACCGCCACCGCGGCCGCCGCGGGCGGCACCTTGACGGCCAAGGACCAGATCGCCGCCGGCCAGGCGCTGTTCGCCGGCACCTGCTCGGTCTGCCACCAGGCCAACGGCGCCGGGCTGCCGGGCGTGTTCCCGCCGCTGGCCAAGTCCGACTGGCTGGGACAGGACGCCAAGCGGGCCGTCGGCGTCGTGCTGCACGGCCTGTCGGGCAAGGTCAAGGTCAACGGCAAGGACTACGACTCGGTCATGCCGCCGATGAACCAGCTCAACGACGACGAGGTCGCCAACATCCTGACCTATGTGCTGAACAGCTGGGGCAATGCAGGCGGCAGCGTCTCGGCCGACGAGGTCAGGAAGCAGCGCGCCGCCAAGCCCGCCACCACCAACCAGGCAGCGCACTGATGGCCCTGGCCAGCGCGTTGTTGGGCCTGGCCGGCGCGGCCTATGTGGCCCTGCCGGCCGGCACGCTCAACAGCGTGCTGGCGCGCGACACCGACCGCGAGCCGACGCGCGTCGCGGCCTTCCAGATGCGCGAGACGCCCGTCACGCGTAGCGAGTTCGGCCACTTTCTGTCCACCCACACCGAATGGCAGGCCAGCCGCGCGCCTGAGGCCTTCGCCGGTGCCGGCTATCTGCGCCATTGGGCCGAAGTCAGCGCCGAGGCCGGCGGTGATGACACCCCCGTCACCGAGGTCAGCTGGTTCGCCGCCCAGGCCTATTGCGAGTCCGAGGGCGGCCGACTGCCGACCTGGTACGAATGGGAATACGCCGCCGCGGCCGACGCCACGCGCACCGATGCTCGCGGCGACCCGGCCTGGCTGGCGCGCATCCTGGGCTGGTATGCCCGCCCGGCCAACCGCGCGCTGCCAGCGGTGGGAGGCGCGGCAAACGTCTACGGCGTGCGCGACCTGCACGGCGTGGCCTGGGAATGGGTGGATGACTTCAACGCCCTGCTCGTCAACGCCGACAGCCGCAGCGCCAGTGACCCGGACCGGCTGAAGTTCTGTGGCGCCGGTGCCATCGACCTGCAGGACCGCCAGAACTACGCCGTGCTGATGCGCGTGGCGCTGCTCTCTTCTCTCAGCGCGGCCGACAGCACCGGCAGCCTGGGCTTTCGATGTGCTCGCGAGGTAAAGCCATGAAACGATTTCTGATCTGGGCCTGGCTGTCGCTGGCCGGCGCGGCCATGGCCGCCCTGCCCGGCGATTCGGTCTACCAGCTGGATGCCAGGCTGACCAACCAACAGGGCCAGGTGATCCGCCTGGATGGCGGACGCGGCCAGCCGGTGCTGGTCAGCATGTTCTACACCTCCTGCCAGTTCGTCTGCCCGATGCTGATCGACGCGGCGCGCGACACCGAGGCGGCTCTGACCGAGGCCGAGCGCCGGCGCGTGAAGGTGCTGCTGATCAGCTTCGACCCGGCGCGCGACACGCCGGCCAAGCTGGAAGCCATGGCCAAGGAGCGTGGGCTGGACGCCTCGCAATGGACGTTGGCCCGCACCGACCCGGCCACGGTGCGCAAGATCGCCGCGCTGCTGAAGTTCCAGTACCGCGCCCTGCCCGACGGAGAGTTCAATCACAGCGCCGAGCTCATCCTGCTCGACGGCGAAGGCCGCATCACGGCGCGCACCTCCATGCTGGCCGGCGCGGATGCAAACATGGTCAACGCGATCCGCAAGCAGGTGGCGGCGCGCCAGCCCTGACCGTCAACGGCGGCGCGTCGACACCACGAAGCGAACCAGCCGGCGCTGCGCGTCCGCCGTAACGCCAAAGGACAGCGTGCCCCACTCCCGCTCGTACACCAGATAGACCGGCACGCTGCCAGGACGAAAGCGCGGCGACGGGATCTCGGTCTTGAAGTCGAGCCCGTAGTGCGTGCCGATGGCGGTCCCGTCGATGCCGCCATCCTCGCGCAGCGTTGCACTGAGGAAGACGGCGCCGTCGCCAATGTCGGCGTYGGGCATGCGCAGGTCGATCGCTTCATACGCCCCGCCCTTGCCTGCAGCCGGCGCCCAGGCCTCAATGGCGGCTGTGTCGGCATCCGGGTCCCGCACCAGGGTGACGCCGAGGAGGCTTGAGACCTTGGCGGGATCCAGCGCTGGCTCGGCCACCAACTGGTCAATCATTGCGAAGAGGGTCAGGTCGCTCATGGGCTGGCGCTCCGAAAGGGGTGCGGGCTTCAAAGATCAGGGGAAGAGGGTCACGCCGCTCAAGTCAGCGTAGTCGAGCTGCTTGGCCGGCTCGGACGCATGGGCACTGTTCCAGGTGTCGATATGGCCGCGGCCATAGTAGGTCTTGTAGTCTTCATGGGTCGTGCTGGTGATGAGGTCGCCAAACTCCTTGGCCATCTCCTGGCGCGCCATGGCCTCGTCGATGTCGCCTTTTTCCAGCTTGTCGTAGATGGCCATGAACTTGCCGGAGGCGTCGGCCGGCACCTCGCTCACCACGCCCTCGGCCGCATGCTCCTTGGCGGCCCGGCAGGCCACGAGCTGGGCTTCGCCTTCGTCGATGAAGTCCACCTCGGTGGCCTTGCGCACATATTCCAGCCCGTCCGCCACGCTGTTCAGCGTGGGCTTGGGCGGCGGCGTGAACAGCGCGTGGCCGGTCTCGTGCGCCAGCCCACCCAGGGCCTCGTCGAGCGGGTCGCTGGGGTCGATGGCGATGGTCTTGTTGACCTTGTCGCAGTAGCTACCCCCGCCCGGCTCGTTGAGCTTGATGACCCATTTGTCCTGCTGCARCTTGACGATATTGGTCTTGAGCGTGGGCGACTGGGCCAGCTTCTCGTTGATCCCCTTGAGCCCCTTCTTGATGGTCTTGCTGCCCTTGGGAACTTTCTCCAGCGGCGTTTCGGCGAGCTGGTTGGTCTTGTCGACCACGGTCTGGGCCAACTTCTTCAGCTCGCTGTCCGACATCGGCTTGTCGGTCTTGCCGAGCTGGTTCTTCAGCGCCTGGTCGAGGATGCGCTTTTGCTCGTCGTTGAGCTTGGCCGAGCCCTTGAGCTGCTTCAGCTCGGTGCCCGTCGAGCCGAACTTTGCGGTGCCGCTGTCGACATTGGCCTTGCGCGCTACCGCCCTGGCGCAGTCGGCCACGGCAGTCTTGAATTCCGGCAAGGCCTTGATGGCGTCGACATAGGCCGTGATGGTCTTGGGGTCGGCGGGCAGCTTGGCCTTGGCCTGGGTGACCGCATCGAATGCGGCCGTCAATCCGCTCGGTGCCGTGGCCGGCAGGGCCTTGAGCGCCTTGTCGATCTCCGCCTTGGTGTCGTCGTATTTCTTTTTCAGCTGCTGCATGGCCTTGGTCTCGGCCTTGAGGTAGTCAGCCACCTTACTGCCCAGCACGTCCAGGGCCTTGGCAGCCCGGACATAGTCCTGCAGGTTCTTGGGGTCAGCCACCAGTCCATTGCGGGCGCTCTGCACGGCGGCATGCGCTGATTCCACGCCGGGCGGTGCCGCACCGGGCACCTTGGCCAGATCGCCCTGCTCGAGCTTGAGCTTGGCGGCGTCGTACTTGCCCTTGGCCGTGACCACCGGGTCGCCCTTCGTGGGCTTCGCATCGACCGACTCCAGCACCTCGCGCACGGCGGTCCGGGCGCCTCCTCGCTTGGGCAACTGGTCGGGCGGCGTGGACATGGGGAGCGCTCCTTCGGGGCGTCAAGGCCGCAGGGCCTCCGGCGGGATGGGGCGCGAGGATAGGAGCTCCCCGTAACAACGGTCAAGCCAGGACGCCGGCATCACGCAGGAGTTCCAACGGCGATGCCGGGCGTCAGCAGGCGCTCCAGCAACTGCCGCACGCTGGTGATCTGGCTGCCGAAGGGCAGCCCGCCACGGCCGCGGAAGAACAGACCCTTGTTGACCTCGCCCCGCAATGCCGACCCCAGGCGCTGGTCAATGCAGAACTGGCCCCAGCCCTTGAKGCCGTCGCGCAGGCCGCACTGGCTCAAGCAGTCGAAGGCCATCGTGCAGCGCTGCTTGAGCTGGGCCACGGCCTGCAGCCTTTCCTCGGCCTTCAGGTATTTGCGAAGCCACGGCGTCATCACCGCGCGGGCGGGCAGGCCGGCCACGCTGGTGAACTCGACCAGGTCCTCGTCACGCGCTTCCACCAGCACCTGCTTGAAGTTGGGGTGGGCGTCGCACTCCTCGGTGGCGACGAAGGCCGTGCCGAGCTGGGCCGCGTCGGCGCCCAGGGACTGCAGGCGCTGGATGTCCTCGCAGCAGCGCACGCCGCCGGCGGCGATCAGCGGCACCTGGCCCTCCACGCCAGCGTCGCGGATCAGCTGGCGCACCGCAGGCAGCACGGTCTCGAAGTCGAAGCGCGCGTCGCCCAGGTCGGCCACGCGCGCCGCGCCCAGGTGGCCGGCGGCATGGCCCGGGTGCTCGATGATGATGGCGCTGGGGATGCGCTGGCGCCGCTCCCATTTGCGCCACAGCAGCGCCACGCCGCGCGCGTCGCTGAGGATGGGCACGAGGGCCGTGTTGGGGTGGTCCTGGGCCAGCTCGGGCAGGTCCAGCGGCAGGCCGGCACCCACCACCAGCGCGTCCACGCCCTCCTGCAGCGCGGTGCGCACCGAGGCCGCGTAGTCGCTCACCGCGCGCATCACGTTGACGGCCAGCACGCCGCGGCCGCCGGCAATCTCGCGGGCCTGGCGGATCTCGCGCGCCAGCGCCTCCTGGTTGGCCTGCTGGATGACGGTCTTCTTGTTCTCGTCGCTATCGCGCATGCCTTCGCTGCGGGCCATCAGGTCGGGGTGGTGGCGGCGCAGGTCCACCGAGGCGATGGTGCCCCAGGCGCCCTGGGCGGCGACGCTGCCGGCCAGCCGGTGGGCCGAGATGCCCACACCCATGCCGCCCTGCACGATGGGCAGCAACTGTCGGCCGCGGATCAGCAGGGGTTTCAGGCTGGCCATGGCCATGCGGTCGAGAAGCGAAGGAGTGGTCATGGCGTGGGCGGATGAAAGGCGGAAGGGGCGATGCTGGGCGCAAGCGCCCCGCACCACTTTGATCTGGTGCAAGGTCAGGTGGATTCGTCAACCGCCCAGCACATGCATGTCCGCACGCTCGGGCTGTAGCAGGCGCAGCTTGTCGCGCTGCTCGGAGTAGGCGTCGCCGCGCTGCGCCCAGATGCCGGCCAGGTGCTCCCGCAGCTCCGTCTCGCCGCCCTGGGAAGCGCGCAGCAGCGGGCGCAGATCGTGGCCCTGGGGTGCGAACAGGCAGGTGAAGAGGCGGCCGTCCGCCGTCAGCCGGGCGCGCGTGCAGTCGCCGCAGAAGGCATGGCTGACGCTGCTGATGAAGCCGATCTCGCCCGCGCCGTCGGCGTAGCGCCAGCGCTGCGCCGTCTCGCCGCCACGGGTGGCGGGCAGCGGCAGCAGCGGCCAGCGCGCGGCGATGCGCGCACGCAGTTCGTCGCTGGGCAGCACCTCGTCCATCTTCCAGCCGTTGTGGCAACCGGCGTCCATGAACTCGATGAAGCGCAGCACCATCCCTGCGCCAAAGTTCTCGCGGAAGTGCTCGGCCAGCGGCAGCGCTTCGCCGTCGTTGACGCTACGGCGCATCACCATGTTGACCTTGATGCGCTCGAAGCCCGCGCGCTGCGCCGCCTCCAGCCCGCGCAGCACCTCGGTCACGGGGAAGCCGACGTCGTTCATGCGCTGGAAGACGGTGTCATCCAGCGCATCGAGGCTCACTGTGAGGCGGTTCAGGCCGGCGTCGCGCAGCGCAGCGGCCTGGCCGGCCAGCAGGCTGCCGTTGGTCGTCAGTGCCAGGTCGGGCGGCGTGCCATCCAGCGTGCGCAGCTCGGCCAACTGGCGGACAAGACCGGTCAGGTCGCGGCGCAGCAGCGGCTCGCCGCCGGTCAGGCGCAGCGTGCGCACGCCCAGGGCCAGGGCCTGGCAGGCGACTTGGGCGATCTCCTCGAAGTTCAGCAGCTGCGACTGCGGCAGGAAGCGGTGGCCGGGGCCGAAGCGGCTGCGCGGCATGCAGTAGCTGCAGCGGAAATTGCAGCGGTCGGTCAGCGAGATGCGCAGGTCGCGCCAGGGACGCTGGCGGCGGTCGCGCAGCGTGCCGTCCAGCGGTGCCAGCGAGGCGATCACACGGGGCATCCAAAGCAAAGGGGCGGTCCTTGCGTCCATGCCGGCATTCTGGGCAGCGGCCCCGGCCCGGCCCATCCGGCCGTGGCAGGACGAGGGCACCGGCGACCTACTCCTTTTGGGCGATGGCCGCCTCGTCCGCCCGCCGCGCACGCCGCGGCGGCAGCGCGTTACGGTGTCGACCATGAACATCGAGCATTTCAACGACCTGCTGGCCATGGCCCGTGCCCAGCCCGAGCCGCAACGGCTGCTGATGGTTTTCACCACGGCCGAGTGCGAACCCGACGCGACGCCCGAGCAGCGGGCCGCCCATGCTGCCGGCGAGGGCGGCGTGCTGCGCCCGCTGATGTGCGTGGACAAGGACCCGGCCGAGCTGCAGGACTTTGCGACCCTGGCCGCCGAGGCGCGCCACGCCGGGCCGGCCTGGCAACTGATGTTCACCGCTGCCCTGGCCGGCCGCACGACCACCAGCGAGATCCAGCGCATGCTGGAGCTGTTGACCAAGCGCGTGGAGACCGGTGAGTTCGGCGGGCTGCTGTCGTTCAACCCGACTGGCGAGACCGTGTTTATCGGCTAAACGATGGGGACGCCGCTGGCGTCCATCCCGTCTTCCTCGCTGCTCAGCAGGTAGGGCCCGGTGCCGGCGTTGTCGGCGCGCGAGGCGGGCACGAAGGCGCCAACGGCCACGTCGAACACGTGCACCTCGCCGTCCTCGATGACGTAGTGCCAGCCGTGCAGCGTCAGCGACCGCGCCTCGACGCGCTCGCGCACCATCGGGTAGTCCATCAGCCGCTCCAGCTGCAGCACGATGGCGCGCTGCTCGGTGCGGCGCATCACCTCGGGGCCGGGCTCGGCCACCGGCAACGCGGCCTCGCGGCCCAGGTCCAGCCAGCGGGCGAGGTTCTGCGCGGCCGGCGCCACCTCGCCGTACAGCGCCCGGATGGCGCCGCAATGGCTGTGTCCGCAGACGATGATGCGGTGCACCTGCAGGTTCAGCACCGCGTACTCGATGGCCGCCGCCGTGCCGTGGAAGCCCTGGCTCTGGTCGTACGGCGGCACAAAGGCGCCGACGTTGCGAACGAGAAAAAGCTCGCCCGGGCCGGCGCCGGTCAGCAGATAGGGCACGAGGCGCGAATCCGAGCAGCCGATGAAGAGTGTCAGCGGATGCTGGCCGTCGTCGACGAGATGCCGGAACAGCGAGCGCTGCTGCGGGAAGGCATCGGTCTGGAAGCGGCGCAGGCGTTCGAGCAGCTCGTCGGGCATCACTGCACCAATGGTGAACTCGCTTGCTGAAGCTCGACACCTTCCAGTCGCGCGTCCGCGGCCAGTGTCTGCAGGTACTGGCGCAGCGCGCTGATCTGATGCAGCTGGCGCATGCGCTGGGCCACCGCCTCGCGCACCTGCTCGAAGGCCGGCAGCCGGCCGGGCTCGCGCGCGTCAATGGCGGCGATGTGCAGGCCGAAGCGGCTGTGCAGCAATTGCGGCAGCACGCCGATCTCGCTGCGGCCGAACAGCTCCTTGGCGAACTCGGGCGCGCAGTCGTCGGCTGTCAACCAGCCGAGTGCGCCGCCCTCGGCGCCGCTGGGGCAGTTGGACAGCGTCTTCGCGGCCTCGGTGAAGGCGGCGGCCTCGCTGGCGCGCAGCTGGATCAGGTGGCCTTCGGCGCGCTGGCGCAGCAGGCCCACGTCCACGCCCGGCGTGACGGCGAACAGGATGTGGCGCACCTGCACGCGCTCGCCCTGGGCGTAGTGGCGCGCGTTGGCCTCGTAGTGGCGCCGGCAGGCCGTCTCGTCCGGCTCGGGGCCGGCCAGCTCCTGGGCAATCAGCGCCTCGATGGCCTGGCTGGCCGCCTCGCTGAGCGCTCCCTCGCGCGGCGCGGGGTCGTCTGCAGCAAGCAGGCCCAGCTCGATGGCGCGCTGGCGCAGCAGCTCGGTGCAGGCGCGCTGGCGCAGCGCGGCCTCGTCCAGCGCCTCTTCGACGGCGGCGATTTCGATGTGGTTGACGTAAGCCATGGCCTGCCTCACTTCGGGAGATTCAGGCGACGCGAGCGCACAACCTGATACGGACGGAAGACGTAGAAAACCGAGGCCAGCCCGCTCCACACGTGCACGAGGCGGCTGAACGGGAACAGCAGGAAGATCGTCATGCCCAGCACCATGTGGACCTTGTAGGGCCAGGCCAGCGCCACGAGGCCGCTAGCGTCGGGGTTGAAGGTGACGATGCGCTGCGCCCAGTCGCTCAGCACCAGCATGACCGTGCCGTCGGCGTGCGCCAGCGAGAACGGCAGCGTGATGAGGCCCAGGCTCAGCTGCACCCACAGGATCCACAGGATGGCCAGGTCGGTGCGGTGGCTGGTGAGGCGGATGCGCGGGTCGGTCATGCGGCGCCAGATCAGCATCGACAGGCCAATGAAGCAGAACGTGCCGGCCACGCCGCCGGCAACGATGGCCAGCATCTGCTTAGTTGCAGGGCTGATGAAGTGCTCGTAGACGGCATGAGGCGTCAGCATGCCTACCGTGTGGCCAACGAACAGAAACAGGATGCCGGCGTGGAAGAGGTTGCTGCCCCATTTCATGCCCCGGCTGCGCAGCAGCTGCGAGCTGTCGCTCTTCCAGGTGTACTGATCGCGATCGAAGCGGGCCAGGCTGCCCATCAGGAAGACGGCCAGGCAGATGTAGGGGTAGACCACGAACAGGAAGTTGTGGACGGCGTTCATGCCTGGGCTCCCGGTTGATGCGCACTGGGCTTGCGCACGATGTGGATGGGCTGCGGCTGCTCGGGCCGCGACTGGCCGGCCGACGAGCAGCCGCCGAAGGCCTCGGGCTCGGCCCAGTCTTCGTCGAGCTCGGGCTCGGGCGGAATCTCGACGCGCTCGGCGCGCTCGCCCGCCAACTCCAGCGCGGCGGCCAGCACGCTGGCATAGGGGCTCTGGCGACGCTTCAGCGCGCTGAAGATGGACCGCGTGATGTGAGCGATCTCGGCGAGGAAGTCGTGTGCCTCGCGGGCCGGCTGCGTGCTGGCGTACTCCAGCACCACGGCCAGGTGGTCGGGCAGCTCGCCGGGCGCGAGGTACAGGCCCGCACGCTCGTAGGTCTGCTGCAGGTCGACCATGGCCGGGCCACGCTCGCGCGAGTCGCCGTGGATGTGCTCGAACAGGTGCAGGGCCGTGCCGCGGCCGCGGTCGAAGAGGTCGACGAAATCGGCTTCCACGGCGAAGGGGTCGTCGCGATGAAGATGCTGCAGCAGCGCGCACAGCTCGTCGATGCGAGCCGCCGGCAGCGCGGCCTCGGCGCGCAGGGCCTGCTGCAGCTCGGGCACGGCGGCACGCAAGGCCGCATCCGGGTAGCGCAGCAGCGCGGCGAGCACGCGCAGGCTGTAGGGGGCGTGGGTGGGTTTGGTGAACATGGCGGCCCTCAGATCGTTGCCTTGATGGGGATGGTTCGCTTCTTCTCCGAGCCGAAGAGGCTCGTTTCCGTCACGCCCTCGGAGCAGCCGTTGCCGAAGCTGAAGCCGCAGCCGCCGCGCACGTTGAAGGCGTTCTCGGCGTACTCGCGGTGCGTCGTCGGGATGACGAAGCGGTCCTCGTAGTTGGCGATGGCCATCACGCGGTACATGTCCTGCACCTGGGCTTCGGAGAGGCCGGCCTGATCGAGCACGGCCAGGTTCTTCACGCCGTCCACGTGCACGCCGCGCTGGTAGGCGCGCATGGCCAGCATGCGCTCCAGCGCGCCGACGACGGGCACGGTGTCGCCCGCGGTCAGCAGGTTGGCGAGGTACTGCACGGGGATGCGCAACTGCTTCACGTCGGGCAGCTCGCCCACCTCGCCCAGCTGGCCGGCGTTGGCCGCCGCGCTGATGGGCGACAGCGGCGGCACGTACCAGACCATGGGCAGCGTGCGGTACTCGGGGTGCAGCGGCAGCGCCACCTTCCAGTCCACGGCCATCTTGTAGACCGGGCTGTTGCGGGCCGCTTCCAGCCAGTTCTCCGGGATGCCATCCAGCCGCGCCTGCTTRATGACGGCGGGGTCGAAGGGGTCCAGGAAGAGGTCGAGCTGGGCCTGGTAGAGGTCCTTGTCGTTGGGCGTGGCGGCGGCCTCAAGAATGCGGTCGGCGTCGTACAGCAGCACGCCGAGATACCGGATGCGGCCGACGCAGGTCTCGGAGCAGACGGTGGGCTGGCCCGCTTCGATGCGCGGGTAGCAGAAGATGCACTTCTCGGCCTTGCCGCTCTTCCAGTTGTAGTAGATCTTCTTGTAGGGGCAGCCCGACACGCACATGCGCCAGCCGCGGCACTTGTCCTGGTCGATCAGCACGATGCCGTCTTCCTCGCGCTTGTAGATCGAGCCCGACGGGCAGCTCGCCACGCACGCCGGGTTCAGGCAGTGCTCGCAGAGGCGGGGCAGGTACATCATGAAGGTGTTCTCGAACTGGCCGTAGATGTCCTTCTGGATGTCGTCGAAGTTCTTGTCCTTGCTGCGTTTGCTGAATTCGCCGCCGAGGATCTCCTCCCAGTTCGGGCCCCACTCGATCTTCTCCATGCGTTGGCCGGTGATGAGGCTGCGCGGGCGGGCCGTGGGCGCATGCTTCATCTCGGGGGCCGACTGCAGGTGGTCGTAGTCGAAGGTGAAGGGCTCGTAGTAGTCGTCGATCTCCGGCAGGTTGGGGTTGGCGAAGATCTTCATCAGGAGCTTCCACTTGCCCCCCTGGCGCGGTTCCAGCTTGCCGTCGGGCTTGCGGATCCAGCCGCCGTTCCACTTGTCCTGGTTCTCCCATTCCTTGGGATAGCCGATGCCGGGCTTGGTCTCCACGTTGTTGAACCAGGCGTACTCGACGCCGGGGCGGCTGGTCCAGACGTTCTTGCAGGTCACCGAGCAGGTGTGGCAGCCGATGCACTTGTCCAGGTTCAGGACCATGCCGATCTGTGCGCGAATCTTCATTTGCTTGCTCCTCGGGTTCTCAGGGGTTTTCGCCTTGGGCCTGGTAGGCCGCGGCGAGGTGGTCGTCACGCGGGGTGTCGAGCCAGTCCACCTTTTTCATCTTGCGCACCACGACGAACTCGTCGCGGTTGGTGCCGATGGTTCCGTAGTAGTTGAAGCCGTAGCTGTACTGGGCGTAGCCGCCGATCATGTGGGTGGGCTTGGTGACGATGCGTGTCACCGAGTTGTGGATGCCCCCACGCACGCCGGTAATCTCGCTGCCGGGCGTGTTGATGATCTTTTCCTGCGCGTGGTACATCAGCGTCATGCCGGGGTTCACGCGCTGGCTCACCACCGCACGGGCCGCGATGGCGCCGTTGATGTTGAACAGCTCCACCCAGTCGTTGTCTTCGATGCCGGCGCTTTTCGCGTCGTCCTCGCTGAGCCAGATGACGGGACCGCCGCGGTTGAGCGTCAGCATCAGCAGGTTGTCGCTGTAGGTGCTGTGGATGCCCCACTTCTGGTGCGGCGTGATGAAGTTCAGCACGATCTCGCGGTTGCCGTTGGGCTTGATGTTCTGGATGCCGGCCGTCGTCTTCAGGTCCACCGGCGGGCGGTAGCTGCTGAAGCCCTCGCCGAAGGCGCGCATCCAGGCGTGGTCCTGGTAGAACTGCTGGCGGCCGGTCAGCGTGCGCCATGGAATCAGTTCATGCACGTTGGTGTAGCCGGCGTTGTAGGAGACCTTCTCGCTCTCCAGCCCGCTCCAGGTCGGTGAGCTGATGATCTTGCGCGGCTGCGCCTGAATGTCGCGGTAGCGGATCTTCTCGTCCTCGCGGCGCAGGGCCAGGTGCACGTGCTCGCGGCCGGTGGCCCGGCCCTGGGCTTCCCAGGCCTTCACCGCGACGTGGCCGTTGGTCTCGGGCGCGAGTTGCAGGATGACCTCGCAGGCGTCGATGTCGCTGACGATGCGGGCGCGGCCTTCGGCGTTCACGCCGTTGAGCTCGGCGAGCTGGGCCACCTCCGTCTTGGTGTCCCAGCCAATGCCCTTGCCGCCGTTGCCCAGCTTCTCCATCAGCGGGCCGAGCGCCGTGAAGCGCTCAAACGTGGCCGGGTAGTCGCGCTCGACGACGGCGATGGTGGGCGCCGTCTTGCCGGGGATGAGGTCGCACTCGCCCTTCTTCCAGTCCTTCACGCCGAAGGGCTGGGCGAGTTCGGCCGGCGTGTCGTGCATCAGCGGCGACAGGACGACTTCCTTCTCCACGCCCAGGTGGCTGATGCAGACCTTGCTGAAGGCTTTGGCGAAACCCTTGTAGATCTCCCAGTCACTGCGCGACTGCCAGACCGGGTCCACGGCCGCGGACAGCGGGTGGATGAAGGGGTGCATGTCGCTGGTGTTGAGGTCGTTCTTCTCGTACCAGCTGGCGGTGGGCAGCACGATGTCGCTGTACAGGCAGGTCGTGCTCATGCGGAAGTCCAGCGTCACGAGCAGGTCCAGCTTGCCCTGCGGCGCTTGGGCATGCCAGCGCACTTCGTTGGGCTTGGCGTCGTCCACGCCGAGGTCCTTGCCCTGCACGCCGTTCTCGGTGCCGAGCAGGTGCTTGCAGAAATACTCGTGGCCCTTGCCGCTGGAGCCCAGCAGGTTGGAGCGCCAGACGAACATGTTGCGCGGCCAGTTCTGCGGCGCGTCGGGGTCTTCGCAGC
>NZ_JBFUMO010000045.1:0-21286 GCF_054049355.1 Roseateles sp. P5_E11
CGAGAAGCTGGTGCACACCATGCTGGCCGGTGCCAGCGGCATCGACTTCGCATTGCTGCTGGTTGCGGCCGACGACGGCGTCATGCCGCAGACGCGCGAACACCTGGCGGTGCTCAGCCTGCTGGGGCTCACACGCGGCGCCGTTGTCATCACCAAGGCCGATCGCGCCGAGCCCGCGCGCGTCGTCGCACTGCAAGAAGAGGTGAGGGCGCTCCTCGTCGGAACGAGCCTGGATGCCGCGCCCATCCTGGTCGTGTCGGCGCCCACCAGCGATGGCCTAGGTGAACTGCGCGACCTGCTGTTCGACGCCGCCCGCCAGCTGCCGGCCCGCGCCTCCCAGCACCTCGCCGCCCGCCTCGCAGTCGACCGCGCCTTCAGCCTCGACGGCGTCGGTACCGTCGTCACCGGCACGCTGCATGCCGGCGAGATCGCCGTCGGCGATGAGCTCGTCATTCAAGGTCGCCGCGCCCGCGTGCGCAGCCTGCATGCGCAGAACCGAGCTGTCGAGCGAGCCCAGGCCGGCCAGCGCTGCGCCGTCGCGCTTGCCGGCCTGACCAGGGAGCAGGCGCCGCGCGGCCAGTGGCTGACCGCGCCGGCCGTGGCGCTAGCGACCGAACGGCTCGATGCGCGGCTCACGCTATGGCCCGGCGAGGCCAGGCCGCTGCGCTCGGGCACGCGTGTTCACCTGCACCTCGGCGCCCAAGCCGTCATGGCCAGTGTGGCTGTGCTGGACGGCGACGCCATCGAGCCGGGCGGCACGGCCCGCGTGCAGCTCGTCTGCCACGCGCCCGTCGGAGCCTGGCGCGGCGATCGCCTCGTGCTGCGCGATGCCGGCGCCAGCCGCACCATCGCCGGCGGCATCGTGCTCGATCCCTTTGCGCCTGCGCGCTATCGCCGTACCCCCGAGCGGCTTGCCGAACTCGCGGCCTGCGAGCTGCCCACCGCCGAGCAACGTCGCGAGCGGCTGATGGCGCTGTCGTCGCTGGGGCTCGACCTGGCCCGCTTTGCGCAGGCAGAAGGTCTGGCCGAAGCGTTGGACGGCTGGGCCCTGGACACCGAGGCCCGTGCGGCGCTGACGACCAAGCTGCTCACCACGCTGGCCGACTTTCATGCGAAGTCGCCTGACGAACTCGGCCCCGATGCCGCCCGGCTGCGCCGCCTCGTCGCGCCCCGCATCGCCGAGGGCTTGTGGCGCCAGCTGCTGGCTGAGCTGCGCGCCGCGGGTCACATCGCCCAGCGCGGCGGCTGCATGCACCTGCCCGAGCACGGCGTGCAGCTGTCGGCCGCCGAGCAGCGCATCGCCGAGAAGATCGCGCCCCGGCTGGCCGCTGCGGGTGCGGAAGGCGCCTGGGCCCGCGACCTCGCCAAGGACTGCGCCGAGCCCGAGCCGCTGATGCGCTCCACGCTGGCGCGGCTGGCCCGGCAAGGCGAGCTGYACCAGGTGGTGAAGGACCTCTACTGCGACACGGCGACGATGACACGGCTCGCCGGTATCGCGCGCCTCATCGGCGCCGAGCAGGGCACGGTCACCGCCGCGGCTTTCCGCGACGCGACCGGCCTGGGCCGCAAGCGGGCCATCCAGCATCTGGAACATTTCGACCGCGTCGGCCTGCTGCGCCGCGTGGGCGACGAACATCGGCTCCGGGCGGACAGCGCCCTGTTTGCGGAGCAGGCGGCATGAATCTGGAGGGGCAACGACACCGGTGTGTCGGCCGGGCTTCAAACCCGGTGGGTGGCGCCACGCGCCGCTGGGAGGGTTCGACTCCCTCGCCCCTCCGCCATCGGGCCCGTCCATGCTGATCGCCGGCACCGAAATGCCCGAGGCGCTCTGGTACTGGGTCGACGACCAGACCTGGGCCGAACCGCTGCCCGACGGCCATGTCCGCATCGGCATCACAGCCCTGGGCCTCAAGGCCTCGGGCGACATCTACATGTGCCGCCCCAAGCCGGTCGGCAGCGAGGTCGAGCAGGGCCGCTCCATCGGCGTCGTGGAGCTGGCCAAGTCCATCGTGTCGGTGAAGTCACCGCTGTCGGGCCGGGTCGTCAAGGTCAACGAGGCGCTGGAAGAGCGGCCGGAGCTGGTGCATCAATCGCCGTATGACGCTGGCTGGCTGGTGGAGCTGGCACCGTCGAATCTGGAAGCGGAAAAGGCGCAACTGACCATCGGCGAGGACGCGATCCGCAAGGCGATGCAGGAGTGGGCATGGCTGAACCAGCTGAGCTGAAGTCCCGAACCGGCCTCGCCATCCTGCTCTGGGCGGCCGATCCCGACGACCCGGTGCGCCTGGCCACCCCCTTCGCCCATGCCGCCGCAGCGGCCGCGTTGGAGCTGCAGGTCGAGGTTTACTTTTCAGCGCGGGCCGTGCTGCTGCTCAAGCCCGGCGTGGCCGAACAGCTGCGCGCCTCAGATCGTTTCGACAAGACCATTGCCGGCTGGATGAAGGACGCGCTGGACCATGGCGTGCGCTTCTTCGCCTGCTCCGACGCCCTCGCGGCGCAGGGCCTGACGCTGGCCGATCTGATCCCCGCCGGTCGTCATCACGGCGGTGCGGTCCAATACGCCCTTCGCGCGGCCGACCCCGCCTGGGCCACGCTCGTTTTCTGACCCCTTGCTTTCCACGACTGGAGAACCCTGATGACCGCCTTCCCCCGTTCCGTCGCCCGTGTGGCGCGTGGCCTGGTTGCCGTGCTGGCGCTCACCGGCGCCGCGGCCCAGGCCCAGCAGGTGCTGCGCGTGACCGCCATCCCCGACGAATCKCCCACCGAACTGGCGCGCAAGTTCGCGCCGCTGGGCCAGTACCTGGAGAGCAAGCTCGGCATGAAGGTCGAGTGGACGCCGGTGACCGACTACGCCGCCGCCGTCGAGACGGTGGTCAACAAGAAGATCGACCTGGCCTGGTTTGGCGGCTTCACCTTTGTTCAGGCCAATGTGCGCTCAGGCGGCAAGATCGTCCCGCTGGTGCAGCGCGAGGAGGACGAGAAGTTCCGCTCCGTCTTCATCACCGACAAGGCCAGCGGCATCGCCAAGCTGGAAGACCTCAAGGGCAAGACGCTGAGCTTCGGCTCGCAGAGCAGCACCTCGGGCCACCTGATGCCGCGCAGCTTCCTGCTGGCCGCCAAGATCAACCCCGATGTGGACCTGAAGCGCGTGGCCTTCAGCGGCGCGCATGACGCGACCATCGCCGCCGTCGCCAGCGGCAAGGTGGATGCCGGTGCGCTGAACATCTCGGTCTGGGAGAAGTTCGTGGCCGACAAGAAGGTCGACCCGAACGAGGTCAAGGTCTTCTACACGACGCCGCCTTACTACGACTACAACTGGTCGGTCCACGCCGACATGCCGCAGGCCCTGCAGGACAAGATCAAGGCCGCCTTCCTGGCACTGGACCCGAACACCCCGCAGGGCAAGGAGATCCTCGGCCTGCAGCGTGCGACCAAGTTCATCGCCACCAAGCCTGAGAACTACGTCGGCATCAAGGCCGCTGCCGAGAACGCTGGTCTGTTGAAATGATTGAACTCAATGGCGTCGACGCCGCCGCGCTGGGCGGTGTGACGCCGGTGCTGCGCGGCATCACTCTCGGGCTGGCCGCCGGCGAGCAGGTGGCCGTCATCGGCGCCTCCGGCGCGGGCAAGACGACGCTGCTGAACCTGCTCGCGCTGATGCAATGCCCGCTGGCCGGCCGCTTCACGTTGCTGGGCCGCGAGCCCTGGTCGCTGGCGCGCGCCGAGCGCCGCCGGCTGCGCGCCGGCATTGCGCTGGCGCCCCAGCATCCGCCGCTGCCACCACGCCAGCGCGTGGCCGTGGCCGTGCTGGCCGCGCGGCTGCCGCGCATGTCCTTCGGCCGCGCACTGCGCACCTTGTGGAGCCCGCCGGACGCCGCCCTCGCGCAGGACGCGCTCGAAAAGCTCGGCCTGCCCGACAAGCTCTGGCTGCGTGTGGACCGCCTCTCCGGCGGCGAGCGTCAGCGTGTGGGCCTGGCGCGGCTGCTGGTGTCCGACACCCGGCTTTGGCTGGCCGACGAGCCGCTGGCCGCGCTGGACCCGACGCGCGCCGGGCAATCCCTGGCGGCGCTGCAGGACGGCGCCCGCGCCGCTGGCGCCGCGCTCGTCTGCAGCCTGCACCAGGTGGACCTGGCGCTGGCGCGTTTTCCACGCGTGATCGCGCTGCGCGCCGGGCAGCTGGTGTTCGACGGTGCGCCGTCGGGCCTGGGCGGCGACCTGCTGGACGAGCTCTACCGCAGCCAGCTGGAGCCGCCGCCCGAGATCGCGCCGCTGCCGCAGCCGGTGCCTCTGCCGCAGGCGATGTGCCGTTGATGAATCCCGCCCTGCGCGACCCGGCGCTGAACCGCCGCTGGTTGGCCCTGCTGATCGGCCTGGTGCTGCTGTGGCCGCTGCTGGTGCTGTCCGAGTTCAAGCCCTGGACGCTGCTGGACGAGCGCGGCCTGCGCGCCACCGGGCGCTATCTCGCGCAGTTCATCCACATGCGCAGCGACGCCGAGTTCCTGCAGATGCTGGCACAGGACACCTGGCGCACGGTGGCCATCGCGACCGCGGGCCTGACGCTGGCGCTGGTGCTGGCCGTGCCGCTGTCGCTGCTGGCCACGGCGCGCTTGTCCGCCAGCACGCTGGAGGGCCGCCCCGGCCCGGCACGTTGGCTGCGCCGCGCGGTGCGGGCGCTGCTGGTGGCGCTGCGCTCCATTCCCGAGCTGATCTGGGCGCTGGTGTTCGTGCGCGTCGTGGGCCTGGGCGCCACGGCCGGCGTGCTGGCCATCGCCATCGCCTACGGCGGCATGCTGGGAAAGGTGTATGCGGAGATCCTTGAAAGCGCCGATGCCGCGCCCACGCACGCCCTGCTGAGCGCCGGCGCCACGCGCTGGCAGGCGCTGTGCTTCGGCGCGCTGCCGAGCTGCCTGCCCGAGCTGCTGAGCTACACGGTCTATCGCTGGGAATGCGCGGTGCGCTCCTCGGTCGTGCTGGGTTTTGTCGGTGCGGGTGGGCTGGGCCAGCAGCTGGACAACGCGTCCAAGATGTTCGCCGGCAACGAGGTCAGTGCCATCCTGCTGGTCTTCATCGGCCTGGTCATGCTGAGCGACGCCTTCAGCCGCTGGCTGCGCGGGCGCCTGGCATGAAGCGCGAACCCGTGCGAGCGTCGACCTGGGCTGTGCTCGCCGGCCTGGCGGCATTGGTCGTCGCCAGCTTCTGGTCGCTGAACCTGCAGTGGTCCGCCTTCCTCGGCGCGGATGCGCTGGCCAGCATGGGCCGTTTCGGGATGAGCTTCTTCCCACCGCAGCTCGCGCCGGCATTCCTGGCCAAGACCGGCTGGGCGCTGCTGGAGACCTTGGCCATGTCGGCTCTCGGTACAGCACTGGCGGTCGTTGGCGGCCTGCTGCTGGCGCTGCCGGCCTCCGGGCAGGGCGTGGGCCGGGCGGTGGCGCGCATGGTGCTGAACCTGCTACGCAGCGTGCCCGAACTGGTCTGGGCCACGCAGCTGCTCATCCTCGCCGGCCTGGGCCCCTTGCCCGGCACGCTGGCGCTGGCCCTGCACACCAGCGGCGTGCTGGGGCGGCTGTTTGCCGAGAGCTTCGAGAACGCGCCAGCGGCCGGTGCACTGGCGCTGCGCCAGCGCGGCCTGGGTGAGGGCCGCGTGTGGCTGTTCGCCACGTTGCCGCAAACGCTGCCGCAGCTGGTCAGCTACACGCTGTACCGCTGGGAAAACAACATCCGCGCGGCCAGCGTGATGGGCGTCGTCGGCGCCGGCGGCCTGGGCCAGATGCTGAGCTACCACTTGGGCCTGTTCCAGATGGCCGAGACGTGCACGGTGCTGGCCGGCATGATTGCGCTGGTCGGCCTCGTGGACGCGCTGTCCTGGGTCGCCCGCAAAAGCCTCACGCGATGAATCCTGAACCCCTGCAAGCCCTGCTGACCCGCTATTCGGTCGGCCCCAAGCATCTTGTCGAGCCCGGCCCCAGCGACGAGCAGCTTGCGCTGATGGCCCAGGCCGCGCTGCGCGCACCCGACCACGCCGAGTTGGTGCCCTATCGGTTCAAGCTGGTGCGCGGCGCCGCAAAACAAGGCATGGCCGCCCTGTTTGCCGACGCGGCCCGTGCGGCCGGCAAGGACGAGGAGGGCGCGGCCCTGGATGCCGAGCGTGCGTTGAAGCCGCCGATGACGGTCGCCGTCGTCGCCCGCATCGACCTGGGCCACCCGCAGGTGCCGGCCCACGAGCAATGGGCGGCCGTGGGCGGCGCCATCGCCAACTTTCTGACGGCGGCACATGCGCTGGGCTTTGGCGGCAAGATGCTCAGCGGCGCCAAGGTGCGCAACCCGGCCATCGCCGCGGCCTTCTGCGAGCCGGGCGAGACGCTGGTCGGATGGATTGCGCTGGGCACGCCCGCGCGCCGCCCCACCGGGCCGGCGCGCAAGCCAGCCGCGGATCAGGTGCTGGTGGAGTGGGCGCCGCCGATCAAACCAGGCCGGTGAACTTCAGCACGTTCCAGAAGCTGATCTCGTTGCCGATCATCGGCACCCAGCCCGCCGGCGCGGCATGGCGGAAGGAGCGCGGGTCGGCATCGACAATGCCGTTGAACACCTCCATCAGGATGCGCCCGCCCACCGGGCCGAGCTGGGAAATCGAGCACGGGCCGGTGACGTAGTCTTCATCGTTCAGGTCGCGCTTTCCCGCCTCGCGCCAGTAGTCCAGCACCGGCTTCTGCGCCTCGGCCAGGATGTAGAACCACAGCGGCGTCTCGGTTAGGAAGCGCTTGTCGGCGCTCTCGATACTCTTGTAGGTGAAGCCGTTGAGCCCTTCCTCGCGCACCATCAGATCGTCCGGGCCCAGCGGCTTCTCGTGCAGCTTGGCGGCAAAGGCCTGGCCGGTGGCGATGGCGTAGCTGGGCAGGTTGCCGCGCTTGAGGTTGAGCCCAGCCAGCGACGCGCCATTGCCCACGCTGGGCGGCAGGGCGGCCAACGGGTCCACCAGCGAGGGGTCGATCTTGTAGGCCCACTGCAGGCGCACGGCGGGGTTGTTCTCCACCGGCTCGGGCCCGTTCTTGACGGGAATGGCAAAGCTGGGCGTGAAGAAGCGGCCCCAGTCGTCGATGACATGCGCCTCGGGCAGCGGCTGGAAGCCGATCAGGCTGTCCTCGTTGAGGTCGCCGCCGTCGAAGATGAGCTTTTTGGTCGCGCTGTTGAGCCGGTAGCCGCGCCTGACCATCGAGTGCCCGTAGCGGTAGGCCGCACCGACGAACTCCTTGGGCAGCTGGGTGCGCAGCGTCGGCACGTAGAGGTCGTAGGCGGCGTCGCCGAGGGCGGCGCGGCGCTGGGTGAAGAAGTCGTAGGTGTGGGTGTTGACGATGCGCAGCAGGTAGTCCTCCAGCACGACGCGCTGGTAGGTCCAGGTGACCTCGGCGCGGGCGCGCTCGAAAAGGTTGCCGGTGTCGCCGCTGGCGCTCAGCTTGGCGACCACGGCGTTGTGGAACTTGATCATCGCCAGCTGGATCTGGCAGACGATGGAGTTCTCGTCGTTGCGCTTGTCGCCAATGATGGCGCGGCCATTGGCCGGCTGGCGCATCAGGTCCTTGCCGCTCGGGTCGATCAGCAGCGTGGCGCCGTCGGCGGCGTACATATAGGGCTGGTCCTGTGGGCCGGCGCCGTAGACGCAGTCCAGGTCCAAGGCCGGGTTGCGCAGGTTGGACGCGGCGTCCGTGGGTCGGGAGAAGGACGAGGTGATGTCCAGCGTCAGGTCATGGTCGATGAACTGGCCGAAGTAGGTGTAGCCGGCCGGCACCTTGAGGTTCTCCTCGGCGTCGGCGCCGTCGTTGAGTTCGTCGTCCGGCACGATCATCAGCGCGGCCAGCGCGTCGAGGCTGGCGTCGCTGAAGGGCTTGTGGTTCTCGGGCAGCAGGCGGGTGAACTTCTGTTCGCGGGTGCCGAGCAGGCCGTGGCCTTTGAGCGGGATGGGCATGGCGGTCTCCAAAAAAATGCGTGCAGACAAGCATCCTGAGCCTCGGTTCCGGCCCCCGAATCCCCAGACTTAGGGAAGTGCTGCCTCTGGCACGCTTCAAGCTAGGTGTTCGCTACGATGGGTCGACATCAAATATCGAGCGCAGCGAGATGGAACTAACTCCACGTGTTCGACCGGCCTTTGCGGTCGCTCGGACTGACTGAAAAATATCGAGCAAAGCGAGATGGAACTCACTCCCCGAGAGAAAGACAAGCTGCTGCTCTTCACTGCAGCACTGCTCGCCGAGCGCCGCCGCGCGCGCGGCTTGAAACTCAACTATCCCGAGGCCGTCGCCTTCATCAGCGCCGCCATCCTCGAAGGCGCGCGTGACGGCAAGACGGTCGCGCAGCTGATGAGCGAGGGCCGCGAGATCCTGACCCGGGCCGACGTCATGGACGGCATCGCCGAGATGATCCCGGAGATCCAGGTCGAGGCCACCTTTCCCGACGGCACCAAGCTCGTGACCGTTCATCAACCCATTGCCTGAGCCCTTCCCATGCGCAAAATGATTTTGCTGCTGCCGTTGATCGGCGCTACCGCCCTGGCCCACGACGGTCACGGCGCACCGGGTGTCCACCTGCACGGTTGGGATGGCGTCGGCATGACGGCCCTCGTCGCCGCGGCCGGCTTCGCGATCTGGTGGTTCGCCAAGGGCCGCAAGTGATGGTGCCGGGCGAACTGATCACCGCCGACGGCGAACACGAACTCAACCCGGGCCGCCGCACGCTGACGCTGAAGGTTGCCAACACTGGCGAGCGGCCCATCCAGGTTGGCTCCCACTACCACTTCGCCGAAACCAACGCGGCGCTAGGCTTCGACCGCGAGGCCGCACGCGGCATGCGCCTGAACATCTGCAGCGGCACGGCCGTGCGTTTCGAGCCCGGGCAGTCGCGCACCGTCGAGCTGGTCGACCTGGCCGGTGACCGGACGGTCTACGGCTTCCGTGGCCTCGTGCAGGGCAAGCTATGAAGATTTCCCGCAGGGCTTACGCCGAGATGCTCGGCCCCACCGTCGGCGACAAGCTGCGCCTGGCCGACACCGCCCTCATCATCGAGATCGAGCAGGACCTGACGTTGCGTGCCGGTGGCTACGGTGAAGAGGTCAAGTTCGGCGGCGGCAAGACCGTGCGCGACGGCATGGGCCAGTCCCAGCGCGTCAACGGCCCGGGCCCGGGTGACGCGGTCGACACCGTCATCACCAACGTCGTCATCCTCGACCACTGGGGCATCGTCAAGGCCGACATCGGCCTGCGCGGCTGCCGTATCGCGGCCATCGGCAAGGCTGGCAACCCCGACGTGCAACCCGGCGTGGACATCGTCATCGGCCCCGGTACCGAAATCATCGCCGGCGAGGGCTTCATCGTCACGCCCGGTGCCATCGACACCCACATCCACTTCATCTGTCCGCAGCAGATCGAAGAGGCGCTGATGAGCGGCGTGACCACCATGATCGGCGGCGGCACYGGCCCCGCCACCGGCACGCTGGCCACCACCTGCACGCCCGGGCCGCATCACATCGCCACGATGCTGAAGGCGGCCGAAGCGTTCCCGATGAACCTCGGCTTCATGGGAAAGGGCAATGCCAGCCGCCCCGAGGCGCTGATGCAGCAGATCGACGCCGGCGCCATCGGCCTGAAGCTGCACGAGGACTGGGGCACCACGCCCGYCGCCATCGACAACTGCCTGAACGTGGCCGAGCTGACCGACACCCAGGTCGCCATCCACACCGACACGCTCAACGAGAGCGGCTTTGTCGAGGACACGATTGCCGCCTTCAAGGGCCGCACCATCCACAGCTTCCACACCGAAGGCGCGGGCGGCGGTCATGCGCCGGACATCATGCGCGTGGTGGGCGAAGCCAACGTGCTGCCCAGCTCCACCAACCCAACGCGCCCGTTCACCGTCAACACGCTGGACGAGCACCTCGACATGCTGATGGTCTGCCATCACCTGGACGCGGGCATTGCAGAGGACCTGGCCTTTGCCGAAAGCCGCATCCGCCGCGAGACCATCGCCGCCGAAGACATCCTGCATGACCTCGGCGCCATCAGCATGTTCTCGTCCGACTCGCAGGCCATGGGCCGCGTGGGCGAGGTGAGCCTGCGCTGCTGGCAGACCGCGCACAAGATGAAGGTGCAGCGCGGTGCGTTGCCTGGAGACGGTGCCGGCAACGACAACGCCCGCGTGAAGCGCTACCTCGCCAAGCTCGCCATCAACCCCGCGCTTGCCCACGGCATCAGCCACGAGGTGGGTTCTATCGAGGTGGGCAAATGGGCCGACCTCGTGCTGTGGAAGCCCGCCTTCTTCGGCGTGAAGCCGTCGCTGATCCTGAAAGGCGGCTTCATCGCCGCCGCCGCGATGGGCGACGCCAACGCCTCCATCCCCACGCCGCAGCCGGTGCACTACCGGCCGATGTTCGGCTCGTTCGGCGCGGCGCTTCAGCAGGGCTCGCTGACCTTCGTAAGCCAGGCCGGGCAGGGCAACGTCGAGAAGCTGGGCCTGGCCAAGACGCTGGTGCCGGTGAAGGGCTGCCGCTCGGTCAAGAAGGCCGACATGCTGCTCAACAACTACCTGCCCGTGATGGAGATCGACGCGCAGACCTACGAGGTGAGGGCGGACGGCGTGCTGCTGACCTGCGAGCCGGCGAAGGAGTTGCCGATGGCGCAGAGGTATTTCTTGTTTTGATCCGTACCTGCGACGCGGCTGCACTCCGTTTTCAGCGAGATAGCTGGCTTGGTTTGGTGATGTTCCCCTGCACAAMGAGGGTAATCACGGTGACTTCCGCGGGGGCGGCTGATTTGAGGAGACCGATTCCATCGGCCGCGGCCAACGGTGCTGTCGTTTTGGGGCTGCAGTCCAGCACGCAGAGCAGCGCCACCCGCTTCCCTTTCGCGACGGCGTAGCTGGCGGTCTGTTCGACGTAGCCCTGACAGTCCTCGATCTGTGGGCGGCGATCCTTGACCGCTTTGAGCTCGATGACGATCCCGTGAAGGCTCAGGTCCGAAAAGCCTCCGGCCGCAGCCGGGTGTTCTTCCAGGTCAGATCCAATGCGCGGTGAACGCCGCAGTTCCTTGCGCACGTACTCCTGGAATGGCGCCTCAAGCCAGATCCCCTGGAACTCCGCATCCTGGATCGCGCGACCGGCCACGTTGCCCAGCACCGCAAGAATCTCCAGAACGTCGGAGAGTTCTTGAGCGTTCGCTCGTCCTTGTCGCCGCAGCTCGTCCCGGATCACCAGGATCTTTTCGTCGATCGGCGAGAAGCCCGTGATGGGGTTTGCTCTCACGTCGATGCCCTCGACCAGGAGCGTGCKATGCCCAACGATGGCCACAGGCTGCTCGACGCTGGCAGGCTCGAAAGCTGCGGCGTACTTGAACTCGAACGGCCTGGCCTTGAGTCCCTGGGCGATCTGCAGGATGGCGCGTCCTTTCTGCACCAGCGTGTAAGGCGGCTTTCCGGCCGGCTTGGCGAAGGTGAACTCGGATAGCTCGTAACTACTGCGCGGCTCTGCCGACACAGGTGTCAACCTCAGGTGTGTTGCGTTGTCCGGCCACCGTGAGACGCGGACTTCGATCTCCATGTCGTGCATCTCGTGAGGCATTAGGTGATGGATATCTGATGCCGGCTGCCCACCTAGCTGGAACTTCAGAAACGCCACAGAAAGCTCCGTCGGCTGCGGGCGCGTTTCTTCATGACTTGCGGCGATCGGCAGCCTGAGGGATTCGCTGGCGAACACCCCGACGGGTAGTGCAACGCGCGCGAGGCTGCCGCAGAGGGCTTCGAAGTCCGCCAACGACACAATTGAGGGAAGTGAGGCGGACGCCTCTAGCAACTCTGCAACCTCCGTCTTCTCAGCGAACTCCTTGCACCAGAGCCGGTACCGCTCGACCGCGCTTCGCAACAGCCGGTCGGCGCCTTCAGCGGCAGCAAGCACGCCTTGCCGCCAGTCCGCAAGAGTCGACGCCAGCCGAAGAAGCCCCGCGAACGCCCCGTAGACGGTCGCGGTCCCTGCGCGGCCATACTGGAGCGATGCGCTGTCGAGGTCTGCACTGATCTGACGGAGCGTGTCCCCATCGACGACTTCCCCGGTGCTCAGCCTGCGAAGCGAGTCAACGGCTTGTATGCGTGCGAAGAAAACTCTGGAGAGGATTGCGTCTTTGCGCATAGAGCTCTTTGTCTTCCCGGAGAGCCTCGTCAAGGCTCTCCCATTGGGCCTTTAAGGCGATCTGCAGCGCCACGTTACCGCTGGCGACGGCAGCTTCGAACTGCACGGCGACGACTTGCTTCCTGAGAGACCACTTTCGTGGTCGCATCTGAACCGTGTCTTGCAACTGAGCCCAAGACGCTTCCATGGCCTCGACAGCCTGATCCCAGGCCCCTGCACGGGTCAGGATTTCGACGATCGCTCCCACAACGGGAATTYGGTCGCGTCTGCGGATGGCCACCTGGGCAAGGTCGCCCGCGCGCTTGAGCACCTCGGTATTGGGGATGTGGTACGCCAGCCTGGTGACATCCTCTTCGCGATATTGACTGACGGCCGTGTCGTCTAAGACGCTGATGATCAGGTCGACGTAGCTCGGGTCGTCTTTGAGGTAGCGAGCCATCGAGTTGAAGTCTCGAACGTTGGACCTGACTGGGATGTCCTTGAGTAGCTTGATAAACCATGCGGCCAGACCCCTGCCAAGCTGCTGTTCGGTGGCAAATCGATGGAGATACAGCTCCATGCATCGGGTAAGAAAATCCCTTCCATCCTTCTCAGTGCTATAGACCTGGATGAGCTGGAAAAGAGCCAGATTCGCGGAACCTTCCAGTCTGGGCGGGAGGGGAATGTTGTTCAGAGCTCTAACCGCAGCCTTGTGAACGATCACATAGGGATCTCTCAACAGCAAGACAAACGCCTCGAGGACAAGTTCTGGCAGATCTTCTATGCGCCTATTGCCAGCGTGTTCGAGCGCCTCCGCGGCGGCTGCACGCTGCAGGTTCGAGGCGCCTACCAATGCTGTGTACAGCTCCGGCAAAACCAGGTTGAGCCCTTCTGGCGACGAGATCAGGTGGTTCGCTTCCCTGAGGAGGGTAGAGGCCAACCCATCTCGGCTTTCATCGATCTTCGACAAGCAGTCGACGTAAGACGCCGTAGCCGCGCGGTCACCCTCGGCGGCTTTAGCGGCTGAGGACGCAAAGGCCTCCTTGAGGTAGTACAGAGCAGATCTGAAGTTATCGGCTTCCAGCACGTCCAACATCGTTGCACCGGGTTCTAGCGTTCGGTTCTTTTGGTCCTCGTCGAATGCCTCGATGCGGTCATCCAGAACGGCTGCGGCACCGAGAACCAGGTCGAGGTTCTTCCTCACAACGGCCGACATCTCCTCGGGCTCGCCCCTGAATATCTGAACGATCTCGTTCAAGACCTCCAGGTTCTTGGAAGCGCCTGCTAGCTTGACGATTCTCTGCAGAACCGTGAGAACCGCGAGCTCGCTCAAAGTCGCCTTACCCAGGACGGAAAACCGGAACATCTCGTCATAGACGCCAGCAAGCCGTGCCTCGCCCTCGGAATTCGCGCCTTCGAAATACTGGGCGATCAGCAGATCGGTATCGACAGGGGCGTGGAGAAGAGCGGCTGCAAGCGAACGCCGCACATCACCGCACACGGTGTCTAGATCTCGATCTGAGTCGTCGTAGTCGATCAGGAGGTGCGCCCGGGCCAGCTTTGCGGCGAGCGTTCTGGCGGACCTCGTCAACAGCAATGGGTCGATGGGCGAGAGTGTTTTTAGCGCCCCCGTTCCGATGCGAATCTCATAGGAACGCCGAGAGTCCAGCAGACGTTGGACACCTCGACCAACGACGTCCGGTCGCGCCTTGAAGCAAGCTTCTAGCGGTCCAGGCTGGAAACGACGACCGTCATCGCCCAACGGCAGGCGGGGAGGTCTGGCCAGGACTGCAAGAGCCGGAACTGCCGCCTCCAGTTCCGCTTCGTCGACAAGGTTGGACGTTGCCATGACGATTTGAGCTGCAGCTTCAACGGCGTCATGACGCGCCAGGCATCTCAGCGCAGTCGCGGTCAGGCGCGAGGGATCGGCAGCTACCAGCTGAAGCACAATGAGTGCCTCGCGCTGACATCCGCCCGCGTGTGTATCTGCCAACTCAAAAAAGTATTCGGCGATTGGCGCGGTGACAACTTCAGGCGCCAGCCGCACGGTCTCCACAATCTTTGTCCGAGTGTCCTCAGACGGATTGCCATCGAGGCTCTCCAGGTCATCCAGTAGCGCGCAAGTCGCAGCACTCTGACCGACCCGAAGCGCGTCTCGACGCTGGCGACGGGCATCTCGTGCCGCAGCCGCTTCCGCTTGTGCCCGTTCCCTTGCTTCCAGGTGACGCGCCAAATCCTTGTCGCGCTCGTCAACCAGCTGGCTCAGGTTCGGAAATCCAACCGGCTTGCGTTTGTCGCAGTGAGCGCAATTTCGGTCGTGGAAGTCAAGCACTCCCTCCTCGAGATACCAACCCGCTATTCCTCCGGCTGGTGCGAAGTCGCATTCCATGCCAAACATGCCGAGCGGCAGCCCCGTCTGAACAGCGATGAGTCCAGTTCCGCCATGGTTGCGCACGCGAGCGTGGGCGCACCAGTTGTGCATCAGCTCCAGAACTAGTTTGTTGCGCTCCCCAGTGCGAACGTACCGTTCGAACTCAGCTTGGTCCATCGAACCAATCGTAAACCGCACGGCGGCTTCTTGCTTCGCGCCCTATCACCCGGTACACCAAACACAGCCGGATKCTGCTGTTGTGATGCGGACGCCGCGGCTGGTCTCCAGTCGAAAGCCTAGCAGCCGGCCCTCCGGTGAGACGGCGCTTACCGCGCCGCAATCGTCCTCACACCCCGTCCGATGAAGGAAGCCGGGGTCAAGTCTTAAATCTCAATCCCCCCAAAGTTCTCGGCAACCACACCGACCCTCTGTACCGACAACGCACTATTCAGGAGTGCAGGACCCGGCGTTTTGTTCGCCGCCACCCGCTTCAAATAACCCGCACCTCTGGCAACTTCGCCATCCGCCGGTCGAACGTTGCCGTGAATTCGCAGCCCAGCTGCTGGTGCTGGGCCGCAATCAGGCAGTCCGAGAACCCGCACGACGCTTTCGCGAACAGGTCGGCCGCCACCGCGACCGCATCGCGGTCCTCGAAGCAAAACGCGGGCTCGTCCAACAGGCTGTGCACGGCCGCAAGCTGGGCGACCTTGTTCTGCTCATAGGCCGACGCCAGAACCCACAGCGCCTCGGCCAGCACCACATCGGTCACGAGCAGTGAGCCTATCCCTTGACCGTGTTCACTCAGCAGGGCCTCGACGCGTGGCGCCTGTGCCGTGTCATCGTTCAGCCACAGGCGCAACAGCACCTTGGTGTCGAGCCCGATCACCGTTTGGCCTTGGTGTGCTTGCCTCGCAGCTGTGCGGCGATGCCGGCGTCCATTTCTTCCACCGACAGCGGCGCAGCGTGGGGCGACTTCAACTGCCCGCGCAAGCGCAGCGCATTGGGCTTGATGGCGCGCACGGTGATGGTGTCGTCCGCCATCAGCTCAAAGTCCGCGGCGACGCGGTCGGCGGCGCTGCCGGAGGCCGTGCCGGCGATGTCCAGGTGGGCCCACGGCAGGCCTTCGGTGAAGCGCGACGGGAAGGCGCGGCGCTGCCGTGCGTGTGAGTTCGGATTTCTCCGCGCCCCTGAGTCGGTCCCAGTGAAGTGCGGCCTACCAGCCGATGTCCTTCAGCAACGCGAAGGTCAGGTCCTGGGGCAGAGTGACTGCGTGCAGCAGATCGCCGTTGATTGCCGGCTCCATCAGCAGGTTCGGGAAGGCGATGGTGTCGAAGTGCGATACCGACGACCCGCTCTGGAACGGATTCGGCGCGAACAGGCGGGCTCGGCCGAAAATGTCGGCACCGGCGTACTGCGAGGCATTCACGCTCATCAGCGCGGTGACGCCCGAGGAAGTGCGCGTCCGCTTGGACAGCGCGGTCTTCAATAGATTCCCGTCGGCCAGGGACACGCTGATCACTGGGATCGTCACTGTCGGGTCGGCACCGCCCAGGGCGGGCGCGCTTCCTGCGACGTTGTTCACGACGATCGCACCGATGGCGCCCGCGTTCTGCACGTTCTTGGCCTTGATGGCGAAGGTGCAGGTGCCGCGGTCCACCAAGGCGATGCGGCCATTCACGGCCAGCGCGTTGGCGGCGCTCAATGGGTTGCAGGCCAGACCCGTCGAGGTGCCGGTATCAACCACCGGCATCAGCGTGCTGGTCACGGCGGACGACGACAGCGGCGCGCCGAAGGAGGCCGTGCTGATGTTGTACGGCCCCGCCGCGGAACCGGYCGCGGGCCCGCCAATCGTGAGCGAGGGCGTGCCCAGGCTCAGCACCGTGGGCAGGCTGGTCAGCACCCCGGCTCCGCTCCAGGTCAGCTTGCCGGTGTTCAACGCCGACTCCGCACGTTGCGAGTTGGTCATGTCCACCCACAGCAGCTTGGCCGTGTCGTCGTAGATGTAGTGATCCCAGATCGACGGACGGTTGTCGAACTGTGCACCGCTGCTGCCGCTGGTGAAGGTCTGGAAGCCCAGGCCATGAGCGAACTCGTGCAGCAGCACGGTGACGAGGTCGACGTTCGGACCGTGGTTGTTGTCGAGTCCGAGGTAGAAGGGCGAGCCTGGCAGGCAATCTGCAAACAAGCCGAGGCGCGAGTTGAAGCGCGCGCGGATGTCCTGGCCATCGACCGGGTCGCCAGCGCTCAGGTTCACGCCGGCAAGCTTGTTGGCGAGCGCCTGGGGATACCAGGTGTTGACCTTGGCCGCGCCCGCAAAGTCACGCCATATGTTCCATGCGCCGGCGCTGCCCAGAACGGCGGAGGTTGCAGTGCAGGTCAGCGGCTCGAAGCTGGCACGGATGACGATGGTCTGCGAGCTGGTGAGCGTCGCACCCCAAATGTTGGCCGCGGTCTGGAAGGCAATCAGGCGCTGCTGGCCGAGTGTCGTGCCGGCGTTGCCACCCACGGGAGCTGCAGGCGTCGGGTCGTTGAACCCTTCGCCCGCGGCGTTCAAGTTCTGGATGACGATGGTGGCTGCGGCCTGCGCCTGCAGGACAGAGGCGGCCAGCAGGACGCCCGCCAGTGCGCCCAGGAACTCACTTTTCTTCATGGCTGTGCTTCCCGCGAGATTGATCAACGGTGGAGACGGCGGCCTTGGGGTCGCGGACGAGCTTCTCTGCGGTTTCCTTCCCGGTCACGCACTGCATGTCCAGCGAACCGTCCGCCTTGCGGGTGACCACCGAATATGACAAGAAGGCATCGTTGACGCGGTAGCGCACGCCGTTGGTCGTACGGATTTCCACCGGATCACGGGTGTCGGGATTGGTTCCCGGTGCGGCAGCGGCCGCATCAGCGCGAGCCTTGGCGGCGGCCTCGTCCATCGCCTTCGCTTCGTCGGCCGTGGGCGGGCGCAGCTGGCCCGTCACCGGGTCGCGCACGATGCGCATTCCCACCGCATCGGCCGCAAATACCGGGGCCGACCCGACGAGCACCGACATGACGGCAATCAGACCCGCAGCCTTGAACTTGATTTCAGCCATGGTGATCATCCTCTCGTGTCAGACCGACCTGCGGCGCGCCTGCACCAATGCAGCCAAGCCCAGTGCCACCAGCGCAAGGGTCTGGGGTTCGGGCGCGGCATTTGATTCGGCCGCGGCCACCATCACGGTGTCGATGCCGATGTAGTTGGATGTGTCGGCGTCGCCGAAGTACTCAAAGGCGAAGCGGCCTATCGCGCCCGCGCCCAACCCGGGCAGCATCACGGTGTACGCGGTCCAGTCATCAACCATTGCCACCGTCGGCGACAGTCTCTCGGTGACGACTTCACTGCCACCCGGGGCGGTGGCGCCGGCCAGCACGGCAAAGGTGTCGGAGAAGCCCGCACCCGCGGAACCGTCGCCGCGGGCATAGAACGTCAGGGTCACATCGGACTCCAGGGAGAAGTACGGTGTGATCAGGAAGTTGTCGATGAACCCGCCGGGAGGAGCGGCCAGGTAGTTGGAAGCGATGTAAGCGTTGGCAGCGCCCGCCTGCGCGGTAAACGCCGTGGTGTTGTCGCCCTGGAACCAGTCGGTGCCGGAGCTGGGTGAACTGACGTTGGCCAGGACCCAGCCCTTGCCGGCCAGGGTCGCCACGTCGTCGAAGCCCTCGCTCAGGAGGACACCCGCTTGCGAAAGCGTAGCCAATCCCGCCAATACGAAGGCTGCGCCAAGTCTTGTGATCTTCATGAACACTCCGAATTAACCGCATTTGGGTTGGAGGCGCAGGCCGTCTCGGAGCAACCACTCTTTCCGGCCGCAACCTCGCCGGCCTGGGCAGTTGGCGAGAAGTGCCTGTCCAGTAGCCCTCGCGACAAGATCAGTCAGTCACTGCATCCGTCCGATTGGCGAGGCTAGGTTCGTGGTTGCCTCGTGGCAAGCCCTCTTGTTGGGGGGAAGCTGGCAACGTACTAATGAAGCCGCTTGAACATGCGCATCAACCGACCGTGCCGGCGCTACCTACACCACCAAGCAGGCGGCATCCGCGCTGGCGTGGACATGCTGCTGCCGGCCCCGCCGCTGCCTTCACATCCTCTACCCAACTTCGCTCAGACCTTGTGCGCGTTCCCGGCGCCTGCACGCTTGCGCAGCAGGTGAAGCAGCGGCAGTCCGCCCGCCAGCAGAGCCCAGGTGGTCGGCTCGGGCACAGCGCTGATGGTCAGGCTGGCTGCGGGGCCGGGCAGCCAGTTCCAGGCCGCTGGCGCGTTCGCGTCGCCGCGGATGCCCAGGTGGGTGGTGATCAAACCGCCTTCGGGATCGCGGGCGTTGCCCAGCCCGAGTGCGCCGAGAAAGCCGTTGGCCTCGTTGTTCTTCTCCGAACCCGCGTCGTAGCCGTACAGGTTGATCGTGACGGTGCCGGTGATGGTCGACAGGTCCAGGCCACTGACGCCGATGAAGCCGTCATTCGTCCAGCCCAGCATGCTGGCAAACGACAGCAGGTGGTGGGAGGCATTGGCATTCACCATGACCGTCACGGAGTCCTGTTGAGGCAAAGGTGCAGACAGCGGCGCCGCAACGCTGAGCACGCTCGTGCCGACAAGGGCGTTGGCTTCGTCGAGCAGGAAGCTGCGATTGCCGCCTTCTGCAATGCGCCAGATCGTCTCCGGTGCGGCCTGGCCGACGGTGAAGGCCGTATAGGCGTCGCTGTGCGTGATGAACACCGGTGGCGAAAGCCGCTGGCCGGTCTGTGCCGTCGCCGCCCCCGTCGCCGCGGCATTGCTCGTCAGGTTCTTGAACGTTATCTGGTATGCCGGTGCTTGTGCGGCGGCCCCTTGAGGAAGCAAGAGGGCAGCAGCAAGCGCCACTCCGAGGGCGCCCAGCCGATGGGGCGTGATGGCTGTGCGGTGGGGGGCAGGGGCGGTGTGATGTGCGTTGTTCATTCGAGAGATCTCCTGTTGGTTGGCACGCGGGGCGACACCCCGCGTGCTGCAGTCGCCGCCAGGCCGCAGGCATTACTCCCTAGGTTCATAGCGACCACCCGGATGGGGGTGCTGCTGTAAGGAGCAGGACTGCAGGTCGACCAAAGCGCCCGCGGAAAAGCCGAAAGCCGGGGTCCCAGCCCGTTCGCTGGCAAGACACCGCAAACACCAACATTTCGGCGGCCCCCGAACACGACACCTTCGGTGTGCAGACGTATTTCCAGCACGCCAGGGATCAGCCGGATTTAGGGACTGACGGCGCCTGGGTAGACGCATAGCCTTCGGCCACCAAACAAGGAGCCCGACATGCGCCTCTGCCTCAAAGTGCTGCCCCTCGCGCTGGCAAGCTTGCCCACCTTCGCGGCCGAATTGAGCCAACAGAATCTCGGCGCCACGGGCGCTCTCGTATCGAGTTGCGCCGGCCTGGCCACTGGCGCCTTCCCGACCGAAGGCAATCTGTTCGACTGGCGGCCGGGCCTGTCCAACTGCAACGCGGCCTCGACCACCACGCCGGGACAGCAACTGGCGACCAGCGGCACCTACAACCAGGCAACGCCTTCCATTCAGGCGGACTCGCATGGCAGCGCTACCTACGGCTCGGTCGGGATGTACGCACATTTCCGCGCCAATGCCAGCGCCGGCTTCGCAGCGGCCGAAAGCACGGCAGGATGGACCGACACGTGGACGCTGATGCCGGCCAACCCGGCCCAGGTCGGCCAGAACGCCGTGGTGAGCTTCAGCGTCCATCTCGACGGCRTGCTCGATGGCCTGCCCATCGGCAACAGCTACACCCGGATCGGCAGCCAGGTCTGGCTCAACAACGCGCCGGTTGGCGGGCAGAGCTTTCGCGCCCAAGGCCAGGGGCAGGGCGGCTTTCCGTTTCACCAGGTGATTGACCAGGACGTCAACTTCAGCGTCACGGTCAAGCTGGGCACGCCGTTCGAGTTGGGTGTCTTCTCGCGAGCGTCTGCTGGCACGGCCGGCGCCGGGCCGAACTGGTTCAGCGAGGCCGCCAGCGACTTCGCCAGCACGCTGACATGGCAAGGCGTCAGCGGCGTCACGGTGGCCGGCAGTGCCATCGGCTACACGCTGAGCAGCCAGAGCGGCATCGACTGGAACGTGCCCTATGCGCCGGTTCCCGAGCCCTCGGTGGCGCTGCTGCTGGGTGGCGGCCTGCTGGCGCTGGTGCTTCGTCGGCGCGGCTGAACAGGCCTGTGCGAATGGCGACTTCAATCGATCTCGGATCGCGAAGCCCGACGCCTTTCTGAGATCCGCCGAAGGAAGCGCGCCGGTTTGCGTCAGCGGCAGTCGAGCGAGGCGCGCCCCTGATTCGCGCCTGGCGCGAAGCCGTACGGCACAGAATCCCGGCATGCAAGTGCCCCACCGAAGACTTCTCGCCCTTACGCGCCGCCACCCGTCGGCCATTTTGCTGATCGTGCAGCTGGTGGGCCTGCTGCTCTACCCGATCCTCGAATCGACGCGTGCCGGCCCCATCGCCTTGAGCGCCTTCGGCATCACGGTGCTGATCTTCACGACTGGCATGGTGCGCCGCACGCCGGGCCTGACGTGGCTGAGCGTCTGCCTGGCCTTGCCGGCCATCGCCATGCTGGTACTGCAGGCGGTGTGGGAAATGCACTGGCTGCAGCCTTGGTCCGCCGCGCTGGAAGCGCTGTTCTACTTTTATGCTGCCGGCAGCCTCGTCGCCTACATGATGAGCGACATGCATGCGACGACCGACGAGCTGTATGCGGCCGGCGCGACCTTCACACTGCTGGCC
>NZ_JBFUMO010000046.1:0-21231 GCF_054049355.1 Roseateles sp. P5_E11
GTGCTGCCCAGGTGCAGCACCTTGCCGAAGATCTTGGCCAGCAGCGAAACGCCCTCGGCAAAGGGCACGATGCCCGTCGCATGCTTGCTGAGCGTCGACACGGCATCGGCGTAGCTGGCGATCATGTCGAGGGCTGCACGAAGCTTGTCCGGCGCGGCCAGGCTGGTGCCCACCAGCGGCGACGCCACGAAGATCACCCGCTCCACCGGCACGGCGCGCAGCCGCATCAGCCAGCCCACGACCAGGCCGCCCCGGCTGTGGCAGACCACGTCGATGGGCGCGCTGACGTCCTGCAGGGCGCTGTGCAGATCGAGGGCGTTGGACCAGGCCGCCACGGACAGGGTGGCGTGGCCAAACGCCAGGATGGCGCTGTACTTCTGCTGCCAGCCGGCGAGCAGCTTCTTGCCGGCGTCGGTGGCCTGCAGCTCGTCGAACCACATCTGCGACTTGCTGAAGGTGCCATGCACCAGCAGCAGCACGCGGCCCTTGTCTATCCTGGGCTGGGCGTCGTTCACCAGGCGGCCGTCCTGCCAGCGCTGCATGCCCTTGTCGGGCGTCAACCAGTCATCGGCCGCGATCAGCTTGTCGGTGACCGCATTGGCACCGAAGTCGTTGAAGCGAAAGCTTTGCAGGACGTCGTCCGGCGCCACGCGAATCGACCGGTAGGAGCGCCGCCCCGTGCCGCCGGGCGTGGTCGGCGGCGAATAGACCCAGCGCAGCAGGCCGTCCTCGTCGCGCACCAGCTCGACCTTGGCGCGGCCATCGGCGTCGCGCGCCGCGGCGCGCCGGCGGCGCTGGCCGATGGGCAGGGTGCTGACCTCGGTCGGCTCCTCTTCGAGCACCAGACGGGCGCTCACGTCGGCCCAAAGTTGGTTACCGCTCATGGCCTCTCCTCCACGATGGGCAGGGGCGTGATGCCGCTCATGCGCGCCGTCACGACGTCCAGCACCGAGTGGAAGTCTTCCGCTTCGGACAGCGCATCGATGCCCGCCTCCACCGCCTCCACGAAACCGCAGTGCTCGGTCAGCCGCACCGTCTCGATGGGCACCAGGCGCCGCGCGCGGATCAGCTGCCTGACCTCGCGGTAGGGGGCATTGCCGATCGCCTGCCAGGCATAGCGCTGCAGGCTGGCGGAGGAATTGCGATCCGCGGCGCCGGCCATGGCGCCATGCGCGCCCTCGCCGCTGACCGCCAGATAGTCCGCCTGGAAGCTGCTGTGCCGCCAATAGCCCGGCAGCGCATGGCCGTTGAGCAGGAAGATGACGGGGTAGACGTCGATCAGCTCCAGGCAGGCGGCAAACAGCAGGGCCAGGTCGATGCAGGTGCCGGCCCGGGCGCCAAGGATGGTGCTGGGCGTGCGCAGGCGCTGCGAATCGAGCTTGCTGCTGTACGACGGCGGCGGGTTGATATAGCCGAGCCGCCACTCATGCAGCAGGGCGGCCCAGATCGCCTGCACCTGCAGATCGACCTCGCGCAGCTGCTCTTCCTCGGTGCTCGGCGCGGCCTGATAGCCCTCGAAACCGGCGCTGGGGTTGTCGCGCAGGATGCGCACATAGCGCTGTGCCAGTTCCACCGCGCTGACGACGGCCGGATCGCGCGGCAGCACGAAGGAGGGCAGCCACTGGCCGTCCTTGTCGTTGTCGCGCCACTGGTCCACCGGCAGCAGGCGCAGGCGATGGCTGTCGCGCGTCAGCACCTTGTCGTTGTGGCTGAGCTGGACCATCAAGGTGCTGTTGACCGCTTCCTGCAGCGAACGCATCAGCGCAGCCGTCAGCGGCACGTGCACCTCGTTGCTCAGGTCGAAGCGCGTCTCGCCGGCCACGAAGCGCTTGCGCCAGCGCGCCTGTTCGGGCCCGAGCTGCAGCTCCACGTCGACGCTCAAGCCATCCTCGGGACTGGCGTTGCCGCGCTCCACGACGATCTCGCTGAACAGGCGCCCGTTGTTGTGCAGTACCGCGTAGTTGAGCTCCTTCTCGGGCTTGGCCAGCAGGCGCGGCGGCGTGTCGGCGTCGCGCAGTTCAGCCGCGGCGGGTTCGCCCAGCGTGAACGCAGCCTCGTTCAGCGGCGCGCCCATCCACAGCGTGACGCCGGTGGCACGCGTGGCTCTGGGCTCCTTGCGCGCGCGCAACCAGGCGCTCTCGAAGGCCAGCGGCAGGTTCCACACGGCCTGGTCGAGCTGGCCGTAGACCAGCTCGAAGAAGAAGTCCGCCAGCTGGTCCTCGACCGCGTCCTGGAAGCCCACGGCCGACAGGGCCGCGCGCTCGGCCACGATGAGGGCCGCCGTGCGCGCCGCCGAGTTTTCGAGGCTGAGGGAGACGAAATAGGCGCAGTGCTCGCCCCCCGCCCCCAGCGCCTCGGCCAGCCGCTGCGCACCGACGACGGCCGCGCCGCCGCTCTCGCCGGCCAGCAGCATGCCGTCGGGCACGCTGGCCTCCTTGGCCAGCACGTCGTCCAGCTGCATCGGGCCGAATTCGGCCTCCACCACTTCGCCGTTCGGCACCAGGTCGCGCAAGGCCTTCAGGCCGGCCAGATTGTCAAAGCCACTCAGATGGATGAGGTCGGGCTTGTGCGCCTTCACGACGTCGTGCAGCTGTTGCCAGCTCGGGTCTTTCAACTCCATCAGCTGGATGTCGCCCAGCGCGCGTTTGAGCCGCTTGGTTTCCGCGCTGAAATCCCATGTCTGCCGCAAGCCGCCAGGTGCGCTCTGCACATAGAGCAGGCTGCGCTGCCCGGGCTTTTTCCACCGGGCCGGGGCCTTGGGCACCACTTCACGCATCACGGTGACGCGGTGGTTGTCCACATTGCGATAACGCCGCGTGGCCTTGGCCAGCAGATATTCCCAGGGAAAGATGCGGCCMTGCCAGCCCTCGCGTTCCGACGCGTAAGGCATGCGCACGACGACGCGCGGCGCGCGGGCAAGCGCCTCCAGGTCGGCGTCCTTCAGGCCAAAGCCCTTCAGCGTGCGGTTGGCCTGCTCCTCACGGCTGTTGCTGGCGTCACTCGAACTGAGCCAGCGTTCGCGTGCCCGCAGCACATAGGTCCAGCGCATGGCTTCGGTGTCGAGCCGGCACACGGGCACGCCCTCCTCGGGCTGGCCGCCCAAGGCGATCGTGCGGCCCGGAATGACCAAAGAGATCCGGGCCAGAACAGGATCAGTGCCTGCAGTCTTCGACATCACGCCTCCCAACATAGAGCCYCCAGACCTGTCACTACGCGACAGGCCCCCCAAGGGGGTCAAGCAAACTCGGGAGCGGCCCGTCGTTTGCTTGAGAGAGGCGTCATCCTATGTCGCCGGGCTGCGCCTCAGCGCCCTGATTTCTGGTTCAGACCAGCCCGAGGCTCTCTTCCAGACCCAGGTGGACGTTCATGCTCTGCACGGCCGCGCCGCTGGCGCCCTTGCCGAGGTTGTCCAGGCGGCTCATCAGCAGCACCTGGGTGTCGGAGGCGAATACGAAGAGGTCGACGCGATTGGTGTCGTTGCAGGCCTGCACGTCGAAGAAGCCGGCATCCAGCGCGGCCGCGTCGCGCAGCGGCTTCACGTTGATGAAACGCTCGCCCTGGTAGTGTGCGGCCAGCGCGGCATGGACCTGCTCAGGCGTCGTGCCGGCCTTGAGCTGGCTCAGGTGCAGCGGCACGCTGACGGCCAGGCCCTTGTAGAAGCTGCTGACGATGGGCTGGAAGACCGGCGGCGTCGCCAGCCCCGTGTGGGCAGCCATCTCCGGCAAATGCTTGTGCTTGAGACCCAGGCCATAGGGCCGCGGCGCCTGCAGATGGGCCGGCAAGGGCTGCTGCTCGTACTCGGCAATCATGCTCTTGCCGCCGCCCGAGTAGCCGGTGATGGATGTGGCGCTGATGGCGGCGTCCTTGGACAACAGGCCGGCATCCACCAGCGGGCGCACCAACAGGATGAAGGCGCTGGAATGGCAGCCCGGGTTGGAGATGCGCTTGCTGGCCTGGATGGCGCCACGCTGGCCCCTGGCCAGCTCCGGCAGGCCGAAGGCCCAGCCGGGCGCCGTGCGGTGGGCCGTGCTGGCGTCGATGAGGCAGGTACGGTCGTTGTTGACCATGAAGGCGGCCTCGCGCGAGGCTGCGTCGGGCAGGCACAAGAAGGCCACATCGGCGGCGTTCAGCAAACGCGAACGCTCGGCCGGGTCCTTGCGCTTGTCGGCGGCTATCTTCAGCACCTCGATGTCGCTGCGGGCCGCGAGGTACTCGTGAATCCGCAAACCCGTGGTGCCTTCCTGGCCATCCACAAACACCTTGAACGTCATCGCCGCTGCTCCAACCGCTGAAAATCGAACTGTGCAGGATAAGGGCAAACCATGAAATCTGAGCGTGTACTGCTTCTCCCGGGCTGGCAAAACTCGGGCCCGGACCACTGGCAAAGCCGCTGGGAGCGGCTGCATGGCGACGAGCGCGTCGAGCAGCACGACTGGGACTGGCCCCGCCGCGGCGACTGGATGGCGCGGCTGGACGAGGTGCTGCTGCAGGACGACGCGCCGGCCCTGCTGGTCGCCCATTCCCTGGGCTGCCAGCTCGTCACCGCCTGGGCCGAGCATTCCCAGCACGTCGGCCGCGTGAAAGGCGCGCTGCTCGTCGCCCCGCCGGACACCGAGCGCGCGGACATGCCGCCCCAGCTCCACAACTGGCGACCCATCCGCCGCCCGCGCCTGCCCTTCCCCAGCATCACCGTCATCAGCAGCGACGACCCCTTTGGCGCCGCCGAGCGCAGCACGCAGATGGCGGCCGACTGGGGCAGCAGTGTCGTCATCGCCGGGCCGCGGGGTCATCTGAACGCCGAATCGGGCCTGGGCGACTGGCCCGAGGGTCGCGAGCTGCTGGAAAGCCTCGGCAAGCGCTGGAGCGGCGACGGGCCGCTCCCGAGCCGCTCCGCACCCCCTCGGGGGGCCTGACGCAAAGTGGCAGGTTTGGGGGCGCCCATTCATCGACAATCCGCCCCCATGGTCACGAAGAAACCCAAAGGCCTCGGCCTCGGCCTGGAGGCCCTGCTTGGCCCCAAGGTCAGCGAAGCGCCCGCTACCGACTTGCCCTCCACGCTGAAGCTCGAACAGCTGCAGGCCGGCAAATACCAGCCCCGCACGCGCATGGACGAGGGCTCGCTGTACGAGCTGGCCGAATCGATCAAGGCGCAAGGGATCATGCAACCGATCCTCGTGCGCCCGATCTCACCGAACGGGAGCGCGACCTACGAGATCATTGCCGGCGAGCGGCGCTTCCGTGCGGCAAAACTTGCCGGCCTGCGCGAGGTGCCGGTGCTGGTGAAGGCGGTGCCCGACGAATCGGCCGCCGCGATGGCGCTGATCGAGAACATCCAGCGCGAAGACCTCAACCCGCTCGAGGAAGCGCAGGGCCTGAAACGACTCACCGACGAGTTCGGCCTGACACATGAGCAGGCGGCCCAGGCGGTCGGCCGTTCGCGCAGTGCGGCCAGCAATCTGCTGCGGCTGTTGAACCTTTCCGCCCCGGTGCAGAACATGCTGATGGCCGGCGACCTCGACATGGGCCACGCCCGCGCGCTGCTGCCGCTGGATGGCGCCACGCAGATCACGACGGCCAGCGAGATCGCGGCCAAGAAGCTCAGTGTGCGTGAGGCCGAAAAGCTGGTCGCCAGGCACCAGGGCGCCGGCCGCCAGGCGCCGCTGCTGCGCGTGAAGAGCGACAAGAGCCGCGACGTGCTGCGGCTGGAAGAAGAGCTGGCCGACGCTTTGGGCGCGACCGTCGAGGTGCGCGTGAAGAAGGCAACGAAGCGTGGTGCTCAGAGCGGCGAACTGGCCATCCATTTCGACTCGCTCGACGCCCTGTCCGGCATCCTCGACAAGCTGCGCGGCGCCTGAGCAACGCAGGCTGCGATGCAATGCGGCGGCGTCTGACAAGACGCTGCCGGCAGGCGCTCAACACTAGGTGCGCAGTAACGATGCCCGCGTGGTCCAACAAGGATGGTGATGCATCCGTGACGCGCGCCACTCTCGCTACAGTTCTTCACCGACAGCTTTGTCTGCGGCCCGCCACAAGCCCCCCGGGTTCGTGTGGTTTGCCCGAAAAGTGCCAGGTCTTGCCCAAACTGCGGGCGTATGCTGGCCCGGCACCCTGTCAACGGAAAACTGCGTTGGTTTGTTGGTGGTCGTGTTGATGGGCAGATAGCGGCTTATTCTTGAGATTGACGAGCGGTCGGCGGCGCCAAGCTGCTGATCAAGCGAGTGGAGAGTTCTGATGACGCCTTGCAGTTGAGGCGCGATCAGAACCCCCCAGTCCCTCGGGCACGGATCGTGCCTGCGGCCCTGTGGAGTTCAAACCGCAGGAGGTCGGCATGGACGTCATCAGCCATTTCGCAGCGCGCTTCGAGCGCAGCAAGGTCGAGGAGCTCTCGCTGGAGGACTACCTCGCAGAGTGCAAGAAAAACCCACTGGCCTACGCCACGGCTGCCGAGCGCATGCTGCAGGCCATCGGCGAGCCGCAGATGCTCGACACGCGCAACGACCAGCGGCTGTCGCGCCTGTTCGCCAACAAGACCATCAAGATCTACCCGGCCTTCGCCGAGTTCTATGGCCTGGAAGAGGCCATAGAGCAGGTCGTCTCCTATTTCCGCCATGCCGCGCAAGGGCTGGAAGAGAAGAAGCAGATCCTCTACCTGCTCGGGCCCGTCGGCGGCGGCAAGAGTTCCATCGCCGAGCGGCTCAAGCAGTTGATGGAGCATGTGCCCTTCTACGCGCTGGCCGGCTCGCCGGTGAATGAGTCGCCACTCGGCCTCTTCGACCTCATCGAGGACGGCCCGCTGCTGGAGCGCGACTACGGCATCCCGCGCCGCTACCTGAACCGAGTCCTCAGCCCCTGGGCCGTCAAGCGCCTGGACGAGTTCGGCGGCGACATCCGCAAGTTCAAGGTCGTCAAGCGCTTCCCCAGCGTGCTCAAGCAGCTCGGCGTGGCCAAGACCGAGCCGGGCGACGAGAACAACCAGGACATCAGCTCGCTGGTCGGCAAGGTCGACATCCGCAAGCTCGAAACCTATGCCCAGGATGACCCCGACGCCTACAGCTACAGCGGCGGCCTGTGCCTGGCCAACCAGGGCCTGCTCGAGTTCGTCGAAATGTTCAAGGCGCCCATCAAGGTGCTGCACCCGCTGCTGACCGCCACGCAGGAAAGCAACTACAAGGGCACCGAGGGCTTCGGCGCCATCCCCTTCGACGGCATCGTGCTGGCGCACAGCAACGAGAGCGAGTGGAAGACCTTCCGCAACAACAAGAACAACGAGGCCTTCCTCGACCGCGTCTATATCGTCAAGGTGCCCTACTGCCTGCGCGTCAGCGAGGAGGTCAAGATCTACGAGAAGCTGATCCGCGGCTCGTCGCTGTCCGAGGCCAAGTGCGCACCGGGCACGCTGAAGATGATGAGCCAGTTCGCCGTGCTCACGCGCCTGAAGGAGCCCGAAAACTCGTCGCTGTATTCCAAGATGCAGATCTACGACGGCGAGAACCTCAAGGACACCGACCCGCGCGCCAAGAGCTACCAGGAGTACCGCGACTACGCCGGCGTTGACGAAGGCATGAGCGGYATCAGCACGCGCTTCGCCTACAAGATCTTGTCCAAGGTCTTCAACTTCGACTCGGCCGAGGTGGCGGCCAACCCGGTGCACCTGATGTATGTGCTGGAGCAGCAGATCGAGCGCGAGCAGTTCCCCAAGGAGCTGGAAGAGAAATACGTCAGCTACATCAAGGAACAGCTGTCGCCGCGCTATGCCGAGTTCATCGGCAAGGAAATCCAGACCGCCTATCTGGAGAGCTACAGCGAGTACGGCCAAAACATCTTCGACCGCTACGTGACCTATGCCGACTACTGGATCCAGGACCAGGAGTACCGCGACACCGACACCGGAGAAGTGTTCGACCGCGCGTCGCTGAACGCCGAGCTCGAGAAGATCGAGAAGCCGGCCGGCATCTCCAACCCCAAGGACTTCCGCAACGAGATCGTCAACTTCGTGCTGCGTGCGCGCGCCAACAACGCGGGCAAGAACCCGCTGTGGACCAGCTACGAGAAGCTGCGCACCGTCATCGAGAAGAAGATGTTCTCCAACACCGAGGAGTTGCTGCCTGTCATCAGCTTCAACGCCAAGGCCAGCGCCGAGGACGCCAAGAAGCACGAGAACTTCGTGCAGCGCATGGTGGACAAGGGCTACACGGCCAAGCAGGTGCGGCTGTTGTGCGAGTGGTACTTGAGGGTGCGCAAGAGTTCCTGAACGCAACCGGCCACTGCTGATGTCGCTTCAACAGATCATCGACCGGCGCCTCTCCGGCAAGAACAAGTCGATCGGCAACCGCGAGCGCTTCTTGCGTCGCCATAAGGAGCAGATCCGCGAGGCGGTGAAACGCGCGGTCGATGGCCGTGGCATCCGCGACATGGAGCGCGGCGAGGATGTGCACATCCCCAAGAAGGACCTGAGCGAGCCCGTCTTCGGCCATGGCGACGGCGGCGTGCGCGAGGTTGTGCGGCCGGGCAACCAGGAGTATGTGAAGGGCGACCGCATTGCCAAGCCCAAGGGTGGGCAGGGCGGTGGCGGCGGAGGCGGCGAGGCCAGCGACACTGGCGAGGGTGAGGACGACTTCGTCTTTCACCTCAGCAAGGAAGAGTTCATGCAGGTCTTCTTCGAGGACCTGGCCCTGCCCAATCTCGCCCGCACGACGCTGGCCGACACGCCCGAGTGGCGCAGCCAGCGCGCCGGCTTCGTGTCTGACGGCACGCCCACCAATCTGCACGTCGTGCGCTCGATGCGCGGCGCCCTGGGCCGGCGCATCGCGCTGGGCATGGACAAGCGCCGCGAGCTGCACGAGCTCGAAGCCCGCGAGCAGGAGCTGCTGAAGGAAGACCGCCCCGAAACGCCGCGACTGCTGCTCGAAACCCGTGAGCGCATCCAGCATCTGCGCGAGCGCCTCAAGGCCATCCCCTTCCTCGACCCCATCGACCTGCGCTTCCGTGCCCGCGTGCGCATCCCGGTGCCGACGACGCGCGCCGTCATGTTCTGCCTGATGGACGTGTCCGGCTCCATGGACGAAGGCCGCAAGGACCTGGCCAAGCGCTTCTTCATCCTGCTCTATCTCTTCCTRACGCGGCATTACGAAAAGATCGACGTCGTCTTCATACGCCACCACACGCAGGCGCAGGAAGTCGACGAGCAGAACTTCTTCCACGCGACAGAGACCGGCGGCACCGTGGTCTCCAGCGCCCTGGTGCTGATGGAGCAGATCATCAAGGAGCGCTACTCGCCGACCGAGTGGAATATCTACGGCGCCCAGGCCAGCGACGGCGACAACTGGCACCACGACAGCGGCCGCTGCCGCGAGCTGCTGGCCGACAAGATCCTGCCGCTGTGCCGCTACTTCGCCTATGTGCAGGTAGCCGAACCCGAACAGAACCTGTGGGAGGAATACCAGAAGCTCAGCGAGGACGCCCGCCACTTCGCCATGCGCAAGGCCGTCGAGGCCTCGCAGATCTACCCCGTCTTCCGTGAGCTGTTCAAGAAGGAAGGGGCCTCCACATGAGCAGTAAAGAGGACCGCCGTCACCACGAGCGCCCGGCCAACCCGCCGGCCGGCATGCCCGACCGCCGCCAGCACCTGCCGCTGCGGCGCATGAAGCCGCTGTTGCGCAGACCCAGCCAGCCCCTGCCCTCGCCCAATGACTGGAGCTTCGATCTCATCGACGAGTACCACACCGTCATCAAGAACACCGCCGAGCGCTTCGGCCTGGACACCTATGCCAACCAGCTCGAGGTCATCACCGCCGAGCAGATGATGGACGCCTATGCCTCCGTCGGCATGCCGGTCAACTACCGGCACTGGAGCTACGGCAAGGAGTTCATCAGCACCGAGCGCAACTACAAGCGCGGCCAGATGGGCCTGGCCTACGAGATCGTCATCAACTCCGACCCCTGCATCGCCTACCTGATGGAGGAGAACACGCTGGCCATGCAGGCCCTGGTCATCGCCCACGCCTGCTACGGCCACAACAGCTTCTTCAAGGGGAACTACCTGTTCCGCATGTGGACGGACGCCTCGTCCATCATCGACTACCTCGTCTACGCCAAGAACTACGTCGCCGACTGCGAGGAGCGCTACGGCGTCGATGCCGTCGAAACCCTGCTCGACTCCTGCCACGCGCTGATGAACCACGGCGTGGACCGCTACCGCCGCCCGGCCAAGCTGTCGCTGGCCGAAGAGCGCGCGCGGCTGAAGGACCGCGAGCAGCACGCGCAGTCGCAGATCAACGACCTGTGGCGCACCCTGCCCAAGAAGGCCGACCGCCCCGACGAAGCCGCCGAGAGCCGCCGCTTCCCCGACGAGCCGCAGGAGAACCTGCTGTACTTCATCGAGAAGAACGCGCCGCTGCTGGACCCCTGGCAGCGCGAGGTCGTGCGCATCGTGCGCAAGATCGCGCAGTACTTCTACCCGCAGCGCCAGACGCAGGTCATGAACGAAGGCTGGGCCACCTTCTGGCACCACCGCCTGCTCAACCAGATGTACGACGACGGCTACTTGAGCGACGGCATGATGATCGAGTGGCTCAAGTCCCACACCAACGTCGTCTACCAGCATCCCAACGCCAACCTCAACCCGTATGCGTTGGGCTTCGCGATGTACACCGACATCAAGCGCATCTGCGAGAACCCGACGGATGAAGACCGCGACTGGTTCCCCGACATCGCCGGCAGTGACTGGCTGCCCACGCTCGACCACGCGATGCGCAACTTCAAGGACGAGAGCTTCATCGGCCAGTACCTGAGCCCGAAGATCATGCGCGACTTCCGCCTCTTCTCCATCATCGACGACGAGGCCAAGAGCGAGTACGAGATCTCCGCCATCCACGACGAAGGCGGCTACCGCCATGTGCGCCAGGCGCTGGCGCGCCAGTACGACCTGTCCACCCGCGAGCCCAACATCCAGGTCTGGAACGTCAACCTGCGCGGCGACCGCTCACTGACTCTGCGCCACGTGCAGCACCTGAACCGCCCGCTGCACGACAGCGCCCAGGAGGTGCTCAAGCATGTCGGCCGCCTCTGGGGCTTTGGCGTGCAGCTGGAAAGCGTCAACACGCGCGGCGACGTGACCAAGCGCTGGAGCGTGCCGGCTCAGGTGGGCTGAGGGCTGAGGGCTGATACTCGCCGGCATGTTCCGGCTGCTCCTGTCTGCTGCCCTTGTCTCCACCGCGGCCTGGCCCGCCCATGCTGCTGGCCTGAGCGAACGCCAGGCCTGCCTCAAGCTGATCGGCACCGCCCGCGCCCTGCATCTGGCCGGCCCCAACAAGCGCGGCGACTACCGCTGCAAGCGCCATCCCACCGACGCCGACTTCGTCTTCACGCTGCGCTTCGACGGCCCCAAGGAGCCCAAGGACGCCAGCCATCTGCTGGGCCATTACGCCGTCGACAGGGCAACGCGCGAGGTCTACCAGTGGGATCTCACCACCGGCCAGCGCGGCGCGCCCCTCGTGCCGCCGAAAAGCAAGCGCTAACCTTCGTAGGTCCTGATCTCGATCAGGTGCTTGTTGGGGTCGTTGAAATAGAGCGTCGGCCCCGGCCCACGAGCACCCACCTCGCTGCCCGGCCCCGTGTTCGTACCCACGGAATCAAAGGTCGGCCCATAGCCCAGGCCCGCCGCCTTGATGCGCTTGAAGATGGTCTCGAACTCGGCGCGGGTCACTGCAAAGGCGTAGTGCTCGAAGCCCGGCGTGCCCCAGGGGGCGAGCTGCAGCTGGCAGTCCGGCCCAGCCTTGATGACAGTGAAGGGACCGTCGCGGCCGGCATCGGTGAAGCCCATCACGTCGACGTAGAAGCGCACGCTGGCGTCCAGGTCGTTGACCTTGAGGATCAGGTGGTCGAGTGTGGGCATGCGGTCTCCCCGTATCAGCGAGCGCGCTCCAGGGCGACCTTGATGCCCAGCCCCACCAGCGCAGCGCCCGCGAGCTGCTGGAAGCGCTGGAAGAAGCGCGGCTTGGCCAGCAGCCAATGCCTGGCCCTGCCGCCCAGCGCGGCGGTACACAGGTTGACCACTGTGCCCGAGACGATGGACACCATGCCCAGCAGGGCCGCCTGCCAGCCGGGATGGCCCAGGGCGGGGTCGATGAACTGCGGCAGGATGGCCAGGAAGAAGATGGCCACTTTGGGATTGAACAGGTTGGACAAAGCGCCCTGGGCAAACGGCGAAGACCAACGGCTGTTCACGGGGCCGGCAGCCACCTCGGTGGGGTGGCGCAGCATCTGCCAGCCCAGCCACACCAGGTAGGCCGCACCGACCGCCTTGACCACCAGAAATGCCGTGGGAACGGCGGCCAGGAAGGCGGTGAGTCCCAAGGTGGCGGCCGCGACGTGAACCAGCGCAGCGCAGGCAATGCCCAGGCACACCTTGGCTCCTGCGGCCGTGCCGCGCGAGACCGAGTTGGAAAGGATGCAGATGACGTCCGGCCCCGGAATGAGGGCAAAGCTCATGTTGAGCAGCGTGAAGGCCAGCAGGGTAGGGAGTTCGATCATTTCAGCCCTGACGTGTTTGAGTGTTCACCAACGACAGCCGTCTCGCGAACAGCACGGCCGACACCAGCAACAGCATCAGCCCCGTCGTCGCCTCGGCCCAGATCGTCAGATTGGCCATCAGCGTGTGCTGCGAGCACAGCCCCAGACGATAGTGCAGCAGGCCATCCAGGCCCAGGGCGCCATAAACGCCAAGGGCCAGCAGGCCAAGCGTGGGCAGACCCAGGCGCGTCAGCACCCATGCCAACAGGCCAACGGCGCAAACCGCAAACCAGCACAACCAGACCGTCCCCGGGGTCAGCCATGCCGGCATGCCAGGATAGAAGGCGATGTACTGAGCGTTGTGACTGAAGTGGGCGAGGCTGGCTGCGAAGTAGGCCGCGACGAGCGGCGCGATGCGGGTGATGTGCATGGCATGCGTTGTACAACGCCATGCCGGGCCACGCGGAGAAGACGCGTCAGCGCAGGCCACCGATGTAGCGGGCCGCCGCCACTGCACGCGCACTTACAGGCGTTGGTGCCGCCGGCGGCGGTTTCGGGAAGAGCATGGCTTGCAGCCGCGCGCCCCAATCCGCCACCTCCGGATGCTCGGCCTGCTGGCAGGCCAGGCGGATGATCTCCCGTGCGTAGTCGGCGTTGCGCACCAACCATTCGACGTCCGTCACGCGACCCATCTTGCGGCGCATCAGCACATGCAGGTGGGCGGCCACGGCCAGCTTCTCGCTGTCGCTGGCCATCACGCCACCTGCTCGCCGTGCTGGCTGAGATCCAGCCCCTGCTGCTCGCGCGCCGCATCCACGCGCAGCCCGCCCAGCAGCAGATAGACCAGCAGCAGGATGCCCGCCGTCATGACCGCGCTGAAAGCCACCGTGGCCAGGACCGCCACGGCCTGCGTGCCCAGCGACCCGGCCACGCCACCCACGCGCGGATCGGCCAACAGACCGGTCAGCAGCGCGCCGACGATGCCGCCCACGCCGTGCACGCCGAACACGTCCAGCGAGTCGTCGGCACGCAGCCAGCGTTTGAGCCCGGTGGCGCCCCAGTAACAGGCCGCGCCCGCCACCAGGCCGATGAGCACCGCTGAAGCTGGCGTGACGAAGCCGCAGGCGGGTGTGATGGCCACCAGCCCCGCCACGGCGCCGCTGCACAGGCCCAGCAGCGTCGGCGTGCGCCGCGTCGCCCACTCGGCCGCCATCCAGGACAGTGCGGCCGCTGCGGCGCCGAGCTGCGTGTTGAGCATTGCGATGCCGGCCCGTCCATCCGCCGCGCCGGCCGAGCCGCCGTTGAAGCCCATCCAGCCCACCCACAGCAGGCCGGCGCCGGTCATCGTGTAGGCCAGGTTGGCCGGCGTGAGTGCAGCACGGCCGAAGCCCGCGCGCGGGCCGAGCATCCACGCGGCCACCAGACCCGCGACGCCGGCATTGATGTGCACCACCGTGCCTCCGGCGAAATCCAGCGCACCCAACTGGGCCAGCCAGCCCTGCGGCGCCCAAACCCAGTGCGCCACCGGCACGTAGACGAACAGCGACCACAACCCGAGGAAGGCCAACAGGCTGGCGAAGCGCATGCGCTCGGCGACCGCGCCGATGACCAGGCAGGGCGTGATGACGGCGAAGCTGAGCTGGAACAGCGCGAACACCGCCGCCGGCACGCTGGGCATCAGCGGATGCACGCTGACCAGGCCGGTCGCCTTGTCATGCAGCACATTGCCCAGCCCGGCGCCACCCAGGCCGCCGATCCGGCGCTCCAGCCCGGCCGGCCCCGGCTCGAACGCCAGGCTGTAGCCACAGACGAACCACAGCAGCGTCACCAGCGCGGCGCAGGCCAGCGTCTGGGCCATGACGGCCAGGATGTTCTTCTTGCGCACCATSCCGGCATAGAACAGCGCCAGGCCSGGCAGCGTCATCAKCAGGACCAATGCGGTGGCGCTGAGCAGCCAGGCGGTGTCGCCGGCGTTGATCTGGGCGGCCGGCACCTGCTCGGCGGCCAGTGCGGGCATCGCAAGCAAGCCCGTCAGTGACGCGGCCGATCGGCCCCAGGGGGTGAACCGCGCGGCGGGAAAGCAAGGATGAATGGGCATAGGGATGCGGCGGGTGGTAGCGCCGCATGAATAGCAAGCTCTACGCCAACGCGCCCGCGGCGCCGGCCACGTGGCTCAACCGGCCAACAGCCCGTCGACGAATTCGCGTTGGCCGGTGGGCGTCAAGACCAGTTCGCGCGACGTGTCGCGGCGGCGCAGCCAGCCGCGCGCCAGCAATGCCTCCAGCAAAGCCACGGCCTCGGCGCCCGCGAAATGCTCGCGTCGCTCGGACCAGTCCACGCACGGATAGAGCGCCCGGCCCGCAGCCACGGTCGCCAATTCCAGTCCTTGCGCCTGCAGCGTCGCGCGCGCCGTGTCCGTCAACCGTTCTGCACTGCCCGCCCGCTCCACCCAGCCGCGCGAGCAAAGGACGTCATGCAGCCGCACGCCCAGCTCGCCGGCCAGGTGGCCATAGCAACTGCGCGCATGCCGCAGGCCGCGCATCTCCGGCCGCTGCCAGCGCTTCAAGTCGGCCGCCGGCTCGTCGATGCCATCGCGGCGATCCGCCAAGCGCAGCAGCGCCTCCAGTGCATGCGCCACGTCGCCATCGGCCAGGCCGAAATAGCGATGTCGCCCCTGCGGCCGCACGCGGGCCAGGCCCTCGTCGACGAGCAGCTTCAGGTGGGCCGACATCGTCGCCGCGCCCACGCCGGCATGCGTGGCCAGCTCGCCGGCCGTGTGCAGGCGGCCATCGAGCAGGCGGGCCAACGTCCGTGCTCGCGTCGGGTCGGCGATGGCCGCGGCAATGCGCGCAAGGCGGGGTTCGGCGTTCATCGAGGGACCTGTTCGCGCTCGTTCAGGCCGTAATCGCGCACCACATGCGCCACCCGCAGCCGGTAGTCCTTGAACAGCCCGCCGCGCCCGGCCGCCTGGGCCTCGCGATGCCGCTCCACCTCACGCCAGCCGCGCACCGCCTCCTCGTCGCGCCAGAAGGACAGAGACAAGAGCTTGTCCGGTTGCGTCAGGCTCTGGAAGCGCTCCACCGAGATGAAGCCGTCCATGCGCTCCAGCAGTGGCTTCAGCGCGGCGGCATGGTCGAGGTAGGCTTGGCGGCCCTCGTCGGTGGGCTGGACTTCAAAGATGACGGCGATCATGGCTGCACATCCTCACAGAAAGTGCGCTCCTCGCGCAGGATGAAGCGCTGCTTCTGCGCGAACTCGAAATTGGCCCGCGCCTCGGGGTCGGCCTTGAGGCGGACGCGGTAGGCCTCGTAGTCGGCCAGCGAGTCGAAACCGACCAGGCCCCAGGCCTCGTAGTTCGTGCCCTCGTGCGGCAGCCAGTAGCCCAGCAGCCGGCCGCCCAGGCGCGGAATGATGCGGCCCCAGGCCTGCGCGTACTCGCGGAAGGCCTCGCGCTGGAAGGGGTCGAGCTCGTAGCGGATGAAGCAGGTGATGGGCATGGAGTGTGCTCACACAAAGTTGAAGGGATGAAGGCAGTGTGGGCGGCTTCACCCCCGCGACGCTTCGCCGTGCAACGAACTGTGTCCCGCCGCCGCGCCAGCGCGGCGGCCGCTATCCTCGCCCGGCATCCCAGCCCCATCCACCGTGCCCAAACTCTCGCCCCGCCCTGCACCTGCTCCCGCGAGCTGGGCGGATTGGCTGCTGGGCCCGAAAGGCCAGGGCCGCGGCGCGGTGAAGCTGACACTGCTGGCGCTGACGGTCTACGGCCTGTTCGCGCTGAACGTGGCCGTGCAGGTCAACCTCGGTCTGATGGAGGCCGGCCCCGGAGCCTGGATCAGCGGCGTCGGCCTCGCCGGCATCGCGGGCTTTTACGTGCTGGTTCGCACGGGCCTGAGCCGTCATCTGGCACGCGACCGGTCGCTGACGCTGCCGCAATCGGTCTTCGGCGCGCTGATCACAGCCTGGGGCTATGCCATCGACCCGCCGCTGCGCGGCGCCATCATCGCCATCATGCTGCTCAACCTCGTTTGGGGCATGTTCGTGCTGTCGCAGCGCCAGGCCTTCGGGCTCTATCTGTTCGGGCTGGCGTCGCTGGCCGTCGCGATGGGCTATGGCGCCACGACGGACCCGGCCAACTTTCCCGCGGCGGTCGAGTCCCTGCACTTCAGCTTCGCGGCCATCCTGATGACGGCGGTGTCGGTGCTGTCGGTCAACATGGCGCGGCTGCGCGCCAAGCTCAGCGCGCGCACCGCCGAACTGCGCGCTGCGCTGGGGCGCATCCAGTACCTGGCCCACCACGACGAGCTGACCCAGATCAGCAACCGCCGCCATTTGAGCGAGCGCCTCGCCGCCGAGCAGCTGAACCAGCGCCAGCATGGCCATGTGATGAGCCTGGTGCTGATCGACATCGACCACTTCAAGGCCGTCAACGACCGCCACGGCCACGGCGTGGGCGATGCGGTGCTGCGTCATTTCGCGGCCACCCTGCACGCCACGCTGCGCACCAGCGATTTCGCCGGGCGCTGGGGTGGCGAGGAGTTCCTCGTCGTCACGCCGCAGGCCAGCGCCGACACGGCCGCAGCCCTGGTCGAGCGCCTGCGCGACGCGCTGGAGGCGGCCTCCTTTGACAGCATCGTGCCGGGCCTGCACGTCACCTTCTCCGCCGGCGTGGCGGAATGCGCGCCCGGCGAGGACCTGCACCTGGCCATCGACCGCGCCGACCGCGCCCTCTACCAGGCCAAGCAGACCGGGCGCGCCCGCACGGTCAGCGAGTTCGCACCGCTGGTGTGAGCGCCGGCTACAGCGGCGCGACAGGGATGCACAGCTCGCAGTCGAACACACCGGTCTTGAAGTCGAATTTCGACTGCGGCCCGTAGTGCTCGAAGCAGGGCCGCGCATCCAGCTGCAGGCCGCTGCTCGGCAGCCACCGGCCCATCATGGCCGCCCAGGCGGCGCCGATCTCGGCGGCCGTGCCTTCGAAGTCCAGCGCCGCATAGCGGCCACCGGGCAACTCGGTGACGAGGGCGCCGCCGTTGGGCGCCCAGTCATCCGGCACGGCCACGCCGGCGTCGTAGCGGCATTGCTCGGGCGGCACGAGGCTGGGGTCGTCGTGGCTGATGCCGAAGCGCGACACGGGGCCGAGGTTCTGCGTGGCCAGCCACGGGTTGAAGGTCTCGGCCCAGAAGCGGCCAAGGGCAGGGCCATAGGCGCCCTGGTAGCGCAGATAGCCCATGCGCACGGGCGGGCGGTCGATGAGGCGGACGTTCACGGGATCTCCTTCGTCACGGTTGCGGGAGAAGCCATGCTCGTCGTCCGGCCCGGCGCCGGCTTGATCCAGATTGCTATCGGCCTGATCGAGATTGCGCCATTGCGCCGGTGGCAGGCCGAAGCGCTGCTTGAAGGCCCGCGAGAAGGCCTCGGCCGAGCCATAGCTCACGCTGAGCGCGATGCTCAGCACGGTCGAATCCGGCTGGCCGCGCAGCCGCTGAGCGGCCTTCTCCAGGCGACGGCGCGCCAGGTAGTCGCCCAGGGTCTGGCCCGTCCAGGCCAGGAAGAGGCGGTGGAAGTGGTAGGGCGAGAAGTGGGCGACGGCGGCCAGCGCTTCCAGGTCCAGCGGCGCGTCCAGATGGCGGTCGATGTGGGCCTGCACGCGGTGCATGCGGGCCTCGTACTGGCGCCGACTCGCGTTGTTCAAGCCCAGGCCCTCACCAGCCCGCGCATCGCGTCCGCATGCACGGTGGAGAGTTCGTCGCTCGAGGCCTTGGAGTCGGACTGGAAGGCAACAACGACCCAGGGCGAACGGCCGCCCGGCGGAAACACCAGGGCCACGTCGTTGACCGCGCCACGGGCGCCGCTGCCGGTCTTGTCGATGACGCGCCAGCTCGCATCCGGCACGCCGGCCCGCAGCCGCTTCAGGCCCGTGCGCGAGGCCTGCAGGTCGGCCCACAAGCGCGCCTGGTTGGCCCGCTTCAGGCCCGGGCCGAGCAGCAGATGCTGCAGCGTCCTGGCAAAGGCGCGCGGCGTGCTGGTGTCGCGCGGGTCGCCCGGGGCGTTCTCGTTGAGCTCGGTCTCGAAGCGATCCAGGCGCGTGACGGCGTCGCCCTGCTGGCGCAGCCAGGTCGTCAGGCCGGCCGGCGAATCACAGCAGTGGCGCAGCAGCACATTGGCGCAGGGGTTGTCGCTCTCGACGACGATGCCCTGAACCAGCTCGGCCAGCGTCGCCTGGCCACGCGGCAGCAAGCGGTCGAAGGCCGGCGAATGCGGCACGCGCTCGCTCTCACGCAGGGGCACCGCGTCATTCCAGCCCCAGCGCCCGGCCTCCACACCCTGGGCCACGCGGGCGGCAAGCAGGATCTTGAAGGTCGACGCCGTAGCGAATCGCTCGTCAGCGCGGTGAGCCATCACGCGGCCGCTGCCGGTGTCGATGGCGAAGAAGCCGATTCGGCCCTGCACGCGGCGTTCCAGCGCGGCGAAGTCAGCGGCATTGGTGGCAAGGCTGCGGGTGGCTACAGGCGCCAGAGCCAGGCCAGCAAGGAGGGGACGACGTTTCATGCGCCGCATTCTCGTGCGCCCCCGCACGGCCCCGGTGCGGGGGGCACCTGCACGGCCCGTCCGCAAACTGACTACTCCGTCAGACTTGCGCAACAACGCAGTCATGACGGCTGCCAGCCCCTGCGGCGGTCCGCACAATCGCCGCCGGCCCTGCAGTTGGGGCCGCTTCCTTTTCTGGAGTCGTTGTTTGATGAACGCACCGCGCATGAGCCTCCTGGCCCTCGCCTTGAGCACCGCCCTTCCCGCCCTGGCTCAAGAAGCCCCAGCCAAAGACCGCAGCCAGCTCGAAACCGTCGTCATCACGGCCGAGCGGCGTGCCGAAAACATCAAGGACGTGCCCAACGCCGTCTCCAAGATCAGCGGCGACAAGCTCGACGTGCTGGCCTCCGGCGGCCAGGACCTGCGCTTCCTGTCGGGCCGCGTGCCCAGCCTGAACATCGAGTCCAGCTTCGGCCGCGCCTTCCCGCGCTTTTACCTGCGCGGCTACGGCAACACCGACTTCCGCCTCAACGCCTCGCAGCCGGTCAGCGTCATCGTCGACGACGTGATCCAGGAGAACCCCATCCTGAAGGGCTTCCCCATCTTCGACACCGCCGCGGTGGAAGTCGTCGCCGGCCCGCAGGGCACGCTGTTCGGCCGCAACACGCCGGCCGGCGTCGTCAAGTTCGACTCCATCAAGCCCAGCCACAAGCAGGACGGCTACGCCAGCGTCACGGTGGGCAACTACGGCACGCTGAACCTCGAAGGCGCGGCCAACCTGCCCCTGAGCGGCGACTGGGCTGCCCGCATCTCCGCGCAAAGCCAGCGCCGTGGCGACTGGGCCGAGAACACCGCCCCCGGCGCCGTCACGCCCAAGACCGAGGGCTACCGCGACAGCGCCGTGCGCGCCCAGGTGCTGTACGAGCCGCACAAGCAGTTCAGCGCCCTGGCCAACCTGCACGTGCGCGACCTCAACGGCAGCCCGCGCCTGTTCCGTGCCAACGCCATCAAGCGCGGCACGAACGACCTGGCCGACGGCTTCGACGCCGAGAAGGCCGCCTTCAATGGCGTCAACGACCAGACCTTGAAGCAGACCGGTGGCAGCCTGCGCCTGAAGTGGTCCGTGCCCGGGCTGAACATCTACGCCATCAGCGGCTATGAGCATGTGAAGCCGCTGTCCCGCGGCGACATCGACGGCGGCGTGCCCGGCGCACCCGGCATCCCCTTCCAGTCCGAAACCGGCAGCGGCATGAACGGCCACCGCCAGCTGACGCAGGAAGTGCGCCTCGAGTCCAACACCGCCGGTCCCTTGAGCTGGCAGGCGGGCGTGTATCTCTTCGACGAGAAGTACACGATCGACAACATCACCTACAACACGACGACCCACGCCGACGTCGACCACATCTACAGCGCGCAAACCAACAAGGCCGGCGCGGTGTTCGGCTCGCTCAACTACGCCGTCAGCGATGAGCTCAAGCTGCGCGCCGGCCTGCGCTACACCAAGGACAAGAAGGACCTGTCCACCACCCACGCCGGCACGGGCCTGTTCAACACCTCCACCGGCACCAGCGCCAGTACCGACGACGGCAAGTGGAGCGGCGACCTGTCGGCCACCTACAAGCTCGACGCCGACACCAACCTCTACGCCCGCTACGCCAATGGCTTCCGCGCGTCGTCCATGCAGAACGCATCGGCCTTCGCCGGCCAATCGCAGGCCAGCCCGGAAACCGTCAACTCCTATGAAGTGGGCTTCAAGAGCGAACTGCTCAAGCGCACGCTGCGCCTGTCGGGTTCGCTGTTCAGCTACACCGTCAAGGACCTGCAGCTGACGGCCGTGGGCGGCAGCGTCAACGCCACCCGCCTGCTYAATGCCAAGAAGGCCACCGGCACCGGCGCCGAGATCAACCTCGAAGCGCTGATCACGCCCGACCTGATGGTCACCTTCGGCGGCTCGCTGAACAACACCAAGCTCAAGGACGCCGGCCTGGGCGTGCCTCCGGGCGGCTCGCTGAAGGTCAATGGCGCCTTCCCGACGGTGCAGGACCCCATCGTCGGTAACAACGCGATGGTCGACGGCAACTCGCTGCCCAACGCGCCCAAGTGGACCTACAACCTCACCGCGCGCTGGAKCATTCCTCTCGCCAGCGGCGACGAGGTCTACGTCTATACCGACTGGGCCTACCGCTCCAAGGT
>NZ_JBFUMO010000047.1:0-21035 GCF_054049355.1 Roseateles sp. P5_E11
CCAATGTGTCGCACGAGATCCGCACGCCGCTGACCGTGCTGTCCGGTTTCATCGAGACCATGCACTCGCTGCCGCTGACGGCTGTCGAGCGCGAACGCGTGCTGGTGCTGATGAACCAGCAGACCCAGCGCATGCAGACCCTCGTGGCCGACCTGCTGACGCTGGCCCAGCTCGAAGGCAGTCCGCGCCCCGCGCCGGACCGCTGGGTGGGCCTGGATGGCCTGCTGCTGCGCATTGCCGCGGATGCCGAGGTGCTGTCGGCCGGGCGGCATCAATTGCACCTGAGGCCGGAGACCAACGTTGAGCTGGCCGGCATCGAGAGCGAGCTGCTCAGCGCCATCGCCAACCTCGTGACCAACGCCGTGCGCTACACGCCGGACAGCGGCGAGGTCGAGGTGGCCTGGCGGCTGCTCGAAGGAGGCAACGGCGAGCTGACCGTCATCGACACCGGCCTGGGTATTTCGCGCGAGCACATTCCGCGCCTGACCGAGCGTTTCTACCGCGTCGACGGCAGCCGCTCGCGCGAGACCGGTGGCACGGGCCTGGGCCTGTCCATCGTCAAGCATGTCATGCAGCGCCACGGCGGCGAGCTGATGATCCAGAGCGACGTTGGCAAGGGCTCGCGATTCCGTCTCGTCTTCCCGGCMGCGCGTGTGCGCCAGGCCAGCGATTCGGCGCTGGGCGATGAGGYGGCTTTCAACGCAGCGGCCCTGTCAGATCATTGACGCTTCAAGAGGACCAGGCCGGCGCTGCCGCTGCGGTCCGTCGGTCGCTTCACCTGCGCAACGACCTGCCAGCCCTTGGGCGTCGGCTGGCCCGCGCTGATCACGGCATGACTGCATCCTGATGCATTCAGAGGCCCGCGGCCTTTCACCTGCCAGCCGCCATGCCATTCCAGTGCCGCCAGCGTGGCGAGGTTCTGGCCCGTTGCGGCCAGGCAATTGGCATCGACGGGCACGCGCGTCTTCAGCCGAGCCACCAGCGGCGCCAGGCTGCGCGCGTAGTCCAGCGGCGGCAGCAGCAGGCTCATGACGAGCAGCCAGCCCAGCGCGACGCCGCCGGCCGGCAGGGCCAGGCTCTTCCATAGCGCATGGCGATGGCGGGCTGTGCGCCAGCGCACCAGGGCCAGCCAGGACAGCGTCGCGGCGATGGCAAACAGCAGGGCCAGCGGGCTGAAGTGCGGCTCGAAGCCCTCGGCCAGCCGACGCAGATTGGCCATGGGCCGTGCCGGCCAGCCGGTGTGCATGGAGACGTAGTAGAGCCAGCCGAACAGCGCCACCGCCGAGAAGATGAACACGCAGAACCAGTCCACTGCTGCCGAGACGCTGCGGCGCAGTGTGGGCAGCGCGAAGGCGGCCAGGATGGCCAGCGACGGCAAAGCCAGCAGCAGCGCCCGCTCGGAAGCGTCCATCAAGATGCAGGCAGCCAGCGGCACCAGCAGTGCAATGGCGGGCACCGTGATGTGGCGGCGCAGGCCGTGGCGGCGCCAGCGCCACAGCGTCCACAAGGCCAGGGGCCCCGACGGCCAGCAGAACCAGGCCAGCAGGCTCAACAACGAGGCGAACTGGATGCCGGGCAGGACACGCCAGGCCCAGCCATTGAAGACCCAGGCCGCCAGGACCGCCAGCGTCAGCGAGGCCAGCAGCCAGACCCGTTGGGCCTTGGCCTCGTCATGGCTGGAGCGGTGGTTCAGCAGCAGGCCGAGCAGGCCGAGGGCGCAAGCCACGGCGGGGGCACCGCTGGCGGCCAGCACGGGCAGGGCGAGCAGGATGGCGACCCGCGCACGGCCTCGCTTGAATGGTGCCGCGGCTAAGCCGTAAAGGTAGACCGAGACAGCCAGCAATTGCATCAGCTCGGGCGTCGTCTCATGGCCGAGCTGCAGCAGGCCGAGCGACGCCATCAGCGCAAGCAGGGCACCATCGGCCAAGGCCCGGGCGTAGTCGACGGCCTGTGCTTCGCCGCCGAAGGCAAAGGCCACCGGTTGGGCAGCCTCCGTGCGGGCGAGATGAAAGCAGGTGTACCAGACCGCCACCAACACGCCGACCAGCACAAAGGCATAAGGCAGGCGGGCGGCGACCGGTGCGTCCAGGAAGGGCAGGGCCTTGATGGCCAGCGCGCCCAGCCAGTAGGGCAAGGGGCCGCCCTCGGCCGGAATGCCGGCGATCGCCGGCTGCCACCAGGGCGCGTGGCCCTGGGCGATGCTGGCCATGAAACCGAAGCTGCTCAAGTCGGCATTGCGCCAGGGGTCGCGGCCGAACAGGCCGGRCAGCACATATGCCGCGCACAGCAGCAGCAGGGCCAGGCGCGGCAGGCGCTCGACGCCGCGCTCGGCGACGATGGCAGGGGTGGGGAGATTCACGCGCTTAAGTTCGATGAAACCGGCCGGCATGATGCCGTCAAACGGCGGTCAAAAATGAAAAATGGCAGCCCATGCTGCCAAATGAGAAAAGGGCAGCGCGAATGCCGCAGCAAAACAAAAGGGCAGCCTGAGCTGCCCTTTGGTCGTTGGCGCGGCGAAACGCCGCCAAGCCGATTACTTCTTGAGGTGCGAGAACTTGTTGCGGAACTTCTCGACGCGGCCACCGAGGTTGTCGATGCTCTTTTGCGTACCCGTGTAGAAGGGGTGCGACTCGCTGGTGGTTTCCAGCTTCACCAGCGGCAGCTTCTTGCCGTCCAGCTCGATCATTTCCTTGGTCTGGACGGTGGAACGCGTCACGAACTGGAAACCGTTGGACTGGTCGACGAACACGACGTCGCGGTAGTTGGGGTGAATGCCGTCTTTCATGGGAACCTCTTGGCTAGGTCGGGAGCCACGCCGACGATGTCAATCGCTGGTCGGCGCACTTTCCGGGGGTGTCTGGGCGGAAAACCCGCGATTGTAGCGGGCTTCCCTGCGGTTTGGCTAGTTTGGGCTGAAAGTGCCCGCGCATGCGAGACATGCGCGGGCGTTTGACGGGCGTCGGACAGGACGCAGGTCCTGTCCTCGGTCCCGTCTCACTACCCGCCGCGCCGCATCATGTCGAAGAAGTCATGATTGTTCTTCGACGCCWTCATCTTCTCGAGGATGAACTCCATCGCCTCGATCTCGTCCATGTTGTAGAGCAGCTTGCGCAGGATCCAGCTCTTTTGCAGGATCTCGGGCTTGAGCAGCAATTCCTCGCGGCGCGTGCCGGACTTGTTGATCAGCAGCGAAGGGTAGACGCGCTTTTCGGCCATGCGGCGATCCAGGTGGATTTCGCAGTTGCCGGTGCCCTTGAACTCTTCGTAGATCACCTCGTCCATCTTGGAGCCGGTGTCGATCAGCGCGGTGCCGATGATGGTCAGCGAGCCGCCTTCCTCGATGTTGCGCGCCGCGCCGAAGAAGCGCTTGGGGCGCTGCAGCGCGTTGGCGTCCACGCCGCCGGTCAGCACCTTGCCGGAGCTGGGCAGCACGTTGTTGTAGGCACGGGCCAGGCGGGTGATCGAGTCCAGCAGGATGATCACGTCCTTCTTGAGCTCCACCAGGCGCTTGGCGCGCTCGATGACCATCTCTGCCACCTGCACGTGGCGGGCGGCGGGTTCGTCGAAGGTGGAGCTGATGACCTCGCCGCGCACGGTGCGGATCATCTCCGTCACTTCCTCGGGGCGCTCGTCGACGAGCAGCACGATGAGGTGGCAGTCCGGATGGTTGGCCACCAGCGCATGCGCCAGGCTCTTCATCATCTCGGTCTTGCCCGTCTTGGGCTGGGACACGATGAGGGCGCGCTGGCCTTTGCCGATGGGCGCCACCAGGTCGATGATGCGACCGGTGATGTTCTCTTCGCCCTTGAAGGCTTCACGCTCGAGCTTGAACTGCTCCTTGGGGAACAAGGGAGTCAGGTTCTCGAACATGATCTTGTTCTTGCTCTCCTCCGGCGTCTGGTTGTTGACGCGGTCAACCTTGACCAGAGCAAAGTAGCGTTCGCCATCCTTGGGCACGCGCACTTCGCCTTCCACCAGGTCACCGGTGTGCAGGTTGAAGCGGCGGATCTGGCTGGGCGACAGGTAGATGTCGTCCGTGGAGGCCATGTAGCTGGCCTCGATCGAGCGCAGGAAGCCGAAGCCGTCGGGGAGCACTTCGAGCACGCCATCGCCGAAGACCTGCTCGCCAGCCTTGGCGCGCTTCTTCATGATGGCGAACATCAGCTCCTGCTTGCGCAGGCGCGTGACGTTGTCGATCTCCAGCGCCTCGCCCATCTCGATGAGGGCGGAAACGTGGAGCGCTTTGAGTTCGGAAAGATGCATGGGTGAATACCCGTCAGGGGCCGCAGCGCCAGCCAAGGCGCAACGGCGATTCCACGGCCGCCCCAGAAAAGGATCGAATGGCTACCGCTCAAACGGCGAGCGACGCAGATTCGACAACTGACTCAGTGGTGGGAGGGGGAGCCGAGTCCACGCTGGCTGGGTGCTGAATTCGTATCCAGGAACCCGGGGCGTGTTGGCTTTGGCTGCTGCAGTGACCGCGCGGAGAGCGCCGGCAACACTGCAGCAGTTGGACGCGATTATAGGTTCGCGTCGAGGAAGGCCGTCAACTGGGCCTTGGAGAGGGCACCGACCTTGGTCGCGGCGAGCTGGCCGTCCTTGAAAAGCATCAGTGTCGGAATGCCACGGATACCGAATTTGGCCGGCACTTCGCGGTTCTCGTCGACGTTCATCTTGGCGATCTGCAGCTTGTCACCGTAGCCGGTGGCGACCTCGTCCAGGATGGGCGCGATCATCTTGCAGGGGCCGCACCACTCGGCCCAATAGTCCACCAGCACGGGCTTGCCCGACTGGATGACGTCGGCGTCGAAGGACGCGTCGGAAACATGCTTGATCAATTCGCTGCTCATGGGAGGGTTCCTTGGCCTCAAAGGGTTGGCGGTCGCCGCAGTGGGCGCCGTCCGAATAGGCAAAATGATTGTGACATAGCCACTTTTGTCCGGACGGTCGCGAGGGTGACCGAAACGGTGGCAAACATGCGGGCGGGAGGCCTGCTTTACAAGTGCAGCAAGCTTTGAATCTGGGCCTGGCGCCTGGCGAGGACAACGAAGCCTTCTGGCGCCGCGTCGCGGCCGTCAGTGCCGACTGGCTGGAAGGGCGAGGCGCGGCCGTGCGCGATGCCGTGCTGCTGCTGCCTTTCGCCCAGCAGATCGCGCCGGCGCGCCGCGCCTGGCTCGCCCACGGCGGCTGGCAGCCTCGCATCACGACCAGCCGCAGCCTGGCTTCGGCGCTGGGCCCCACGTCATTGGCCGCGCCTGACCAGCTCTCCGGCGACGCCGCCATCGACGCCTTCACCGCCGACCGGCTGCTGGCCGAGCAGAGCTGGGTCCAGCCCCTCAAGCGCAGCAGCCCGCGCGACTACCGTGTGGCGCTCGCCCGGCTCGTCGACACCGCCCACGCGCTGGCCCGCGCGGCCGCCCAGGTGCCGCCGATTGAGCGCCTTGCGTTCATGGACACCGCCCGGCAACGGCTTGCAGCCCTGGACGCCGGCCCCGGCCTGCTGGAGCGCGCACTGGCTCAGGTCGCGCTGGCCTGGGTGGCCTCTGACGAGCGCCGCCCGCCCACCGACACGCTGTTCGCGCTGCGCCCCAGCGCCTGGATCTGGCTGCGCGCCGGCGGGCCCGACCCGCTGGCCCAGGCGCTGCTGGCGGGCGACGTGCCAGCGCTGTGCCTGAACGCCGACCTGGACCTCGATCAGGCCTGGGCCGGTTTCACGCCCGCCGCGCGAGTGGAGGAAGCCGTCGCGCCGGACTTCGAGACGCTCGCCCAGCAGACCGCCACGGCCGTCGTCCAGCACCTCAACGCGGGCCGGCGGCCGGTGGCCTTGCTTGCGCAAGACCGCGTCGTCATCCGCCGCGTACGGGCGCTGCTGGCGCGCCAGGGCGTGCCGATGCATGACGAGACCGGTTGGACGCTCGCGACCACGCCCGCCGCCGCCGCATTGATGGCCCTGCTGCGCGCCGCCCTGGCTGGTGGCGCAGTGGACGACTGGCTGGCCTGGCTGAAGTCCGCGCTGGCCACGGGTTGGGATGCCGAAGGCCTGTCCGGCCTGGAGTCGCGCTGCCGCCGCTTCGGCTGGCGCCAGGCCGCCCAGCTCGATGCGGCGACGTTGCCGCCGGCCGTCGGTGCGGCCTGGCAGCGGGCTCGGCGCCAACTGGAGCCGCTGGCCGGCGGCGCGCGCACGCTGGGTGGCTGGCTCGCTGCATTGAGCCAGGCGCTGAGCGGGCTGACGCCGCTGGCCGAGGTCGAGGGCGGCGAGGCCCTGCTGGAAACGCTGTGGATTTCGCGCAACCCCTGGGCCGGCAGCGCCCACGAGGCGGCTCTGGCGCAGACGCGGCTGCGGCCCGACGAGTTCCTGGCCTGGGTGGACGACACGCTGGAGGCGGCGCAGTTCGAGCCGACCGAAGAAGCGGGTGCGGTCGAGGTTGTCATCACGCCGTTGGCGCGGGCCATGCTTCGGCCCTTCGGCGCCGTCGTGCTGCCTGGCGCGGACGCCGCCACACTGGGGCCGGTGAACCCGCAAGCGGGTCTGCTGGCCGATGCCGACGCGGCGGCCCTGGGCCTGCCCAGCCTGGCCGAACGCCGCGAGGCCGAGGGCTTCAGTTTCGCGCAGCTGCTGCGCGCGCCGGTGCTGACGCTGCTGCGCTGCGCCTTCGCAGGCGCCGAGCCGCTGCCGGCCAGCCCGCTGCTGGAGCGGCTGGCCGGCGCGGCAGCGCGCAGCGGTCAGGGCCTGCATGAATGGCGCGACGGGYGTGAGCTTCTGACGCCGCCGGGCCAGCCCCAACACCGCGCTGCCGCTGATGCCGATGGCCGCTTGCCGGCGGCCCTGAGCGCCAGCGCCATCGACGCGCTGCGCAACTGCCCCTACCAGTTCTTCAGCCGCGTACTGCTGGGCCTGCGCGAAGCCGACGAGTTGGAGCAAGAGCCCGACAAGCGCGACTACGGCACCTGGCTGCACGCGGTGCTGAAGCGCTTCCACGAGGCGCGCGGGGGGGGCGATGACGACGCCGCATTGCGCGCCGCGGCCGAGGCCGAGCTGGCGTGGCTGGACGCGGCGGACTTCCTGCCTTTCTCGGCCGCCTTCGAGCGGCTGCGCCCGCTGTATCTCGCCTGGCTGGTCGAGGCCGAGGCGGGTGGCCAGCGCTTCGCCGCCGGCGAGGTGGACCGCGACTGCCAACCATTCGATGCGCCACTGGACGCGCTGACGCTGCGCGGCCGCATCGACCGCATCGACGACGCTGCAGGCAAGACTTGGCTGCTTGACTACAAGACCGGCGATGCCAAGGGGTTGAAGGAAAAGCTGGCCGCGCCGCTGGAGGACACCCAGCTTGCCACCTACGCGTTGCTGATGGGCGCCGAGCCGGGGCTGCAGGCGGCCTACCTGGTGCTCGACGATGGCAAGGGCATCGCGCTGCTGCCGCACGCCGACGTCAGCGACACCGCGCTGGCACTGCGCGGCGGGCTGCAGGCCGACCTGATGGCCGTGCGTGATGGCGCGCCGCTGCCGGCGCTGGGCGAGGGCAAGGTCTGCGACTACTGTGAAGCGCGCGGCCTGTGCCGAAAGGATGATTGGGTATGAGCGCAGAACTCGCCTACTGGGCCGACGGCCTGCGCGTGCCGCGCGAGCACTTCTACGCGCTGGCCTGCAATCCTTCGCGGAGCATCGTCGTGGAGGCCTGTGCCGGCGCCGGCAAGACCTGGATGCTGGTGTCGCGCATCCTGCGTGCGCTGCTGGCCGGCGCCGAGCCGCAGCAGATCGTCGCCATCACCTTCACCCGCAAGGCCGCCGGCGAAATGCGCCAGCGCCTGGCCGAGTGGTTGGCCGAGTTTGCGCAGGCGACCGAGGGCGAGCAACTGGCTGCGCTTCGCCAACGCGGCGCGGCCGAGGCCGACGCGCCGATGCTGCGCCCGCGTCTGGCGGCCCTGCAGGCCGAACTGCTGCGCGGCGGCCGGGCTGTCGAGGTGCGCACCTTCCATGGCTGGTTCTCGCAGCTGCTGCGGGCCGCGCCGCTGGCCTTCCTGCAGGCCCAGGGCATTGCGCCCGAGCTGCAGCTCATCGAGGACGAAGAGGAGCTGATGCCGACGCTGTGGCGGCGCTTCCACGTCGCGGTGCTGGCAGACGAGGCGTTGCGCGCCGACTTCCAGGCGCTGACCCAGTCGCGCGGCCGCTTCAACCTGCGCGAGTGGTTGCTGGGCGCGTTCGCCAAGCGTGTGGAGTTGCGGCTGGCCGAGATGGCTGGCGTGCTGGAGGCCAGCCTGCCCGGTGCAGTGGATGTGCTGGGCACCACGCCGGAGCAGTTCTTCGAGCATCTGCGTGAACCGCTGAAGGCACTGGCCCGGCTGCTCGGCGCAGCCAAGGGCAAGAAGGCGCAGGAAGCGGCCGCGTCAATTGAACAGGCCGCCGATTTCGACGGCTGCTTCGCGGCGCTGTTCACCCTGAAGGGTGAACCGCGCAAGCTGGGCGTCGACCACCCGGACCTGGACGAGCTGTGCGATGAATTGCTGCATTTGCGCGCGGCAATAGCCCAGCAGCGCGCCGCCGACGAACACGCCGCGATGCGCCGCCTGGCCCTGGTGCTGGTGGACGCCTTCGAGGCCATCAAGCGCGAGCGCGGCCTGGTCGACATGAACGACCTGGAGCGCGGCGCGCTGGCCCTGCTGGCTGATGCGCAGACCGCTGGCTGGGTGCAGCAGCGCCTGGACGCCCAGGTGCGCCACCTGCTCATCGACGAGTTCCAGGACACCAGCCCGCTGCAATGGCAGGCGCTGCATGGCTGGCTCTCGGCCTATGCCGGCGCGGGCGCGGGCTCGCCGCTGTCCGTCTTCATCGTCGGCGACCCCAAGCAGAGCATCTACCGCTTCCGACGTGCCGACCCGCGCGTGTTCGCAGCGGCGCAGGCCTTCGTCTGCGACGGCCTCGCCGGCGTGCGCCTGGCCTGYGACCACACGCGGCGCAACGCGCCCGAGGTGCTGGCCGCCGTGAACGCCACTTTCGACAGCGCCCAGCGAGCCGGCGCCTACCAAGGCTTTCGCGTGCACACGACCGAGGTGGCCGAAGTGGACGACCTGGCCGGCTTGTGGGCCCTCGACGCCGAGGTCATGGCGTCGCCCGCCCAGGCGGACGTTGACCCGCTGCGCTGGCGCCCCAGCCTGACCGAGCCCCGCCGCGAGGCGGAGATCAGCCGCCGTGCGCCGGAATGCGAGCGCGTCTGCGGGGCCATCGTCGGGCTGCTGCAGGCCCGGCCTGAACTCAAGCCGGGCGACCTCTTCGTGCTGGCCCGCAAGCGCGACCCGCTGCGCCAGCTCAGCGAGGCGCTGACCGCCGCCGGCGTGCCGCATGCGGCGCCCGAGGAGCAGCCGCTGGCCGGGCTGCCCGACGTGGCCGACCTGCTGGCGTTGCTGGACGTGCTGGCCTCGCCAGGGCACGACCTGTCGCTGGCCCGCGCGCTGCGCAGCCCGCTGTTCGGCGTCGATGAGACCGACCTGCTGACGCTGGCCGAAGCCGCTGGTACAGCGCAGTGGCTGGGCCATGCGCCCGCCGAGCGACGCTCCTGGTGGGCCGCGTTGCAAGGCCTGGCCGCACCCAGCCCGGCGCTGGCGCGCGCTCAAGGGCTGCTGCGCTGCTGGGCCGAGCAGGCGCGCCAGCGCACGCCGCACGAGCTGCTGGACCGCATCGTCCACGAGGGCGAGCTGCTCATGCGCATCGCGGCGGCTGTGCCCGCTGCAGATGCAGCCGTGCGACTGCAGAGCGTGCAGGCGCTGCTGCGTGCCGCGCTCGACCTGGATGGCGGCCGCTATGCCCAGCTCTACGGCTTCGTGCGCGCGCTGAAGAGCCGGCCTATCAAGTTCGTGCCGGCTGCTGCGCCGGACGCGGTGCAACTGCTGACCATCCATGGCGCCAAGGGCCTGGAGGCCGAGGTCGTCTTTTTGCTCGATGCCGACGCCGCGCCGCCCAAGGCCGAAACGCTGGGCCTGCTGCTGGACTGGCCGGTGGGCCAGCCGGCGCCGCGGCGCGCGGCCTTCCTCGCCTCCGAAGCCAGGCCGCCGCCGTCATTGCAGGCATTGGTTGACGAGGAGCGTGCCGAGCGTGAACGCGAAGAGCTGAACGGCCTGTACGTTGCCCTGACGCGGGCGCGGCGTGCGGTGGTGCTCAGCCACACGCCGAGCCGCAGCCAGGCCACCAGCTGGTGGGACCGGCTGCAACCGCTGGCCCGCCGCTGGCYCCTTGCGATGACACCGGGCGGCCGGGCCAACACCGCGCCGCCAGCCATTGCGCCGCTGCCAAGCTGGCAGCCTCCAGCGGCAGTGGCTGCACGTGATGGCACGGCCCGTGACGACCGCCTGGCCCGCGTGGGCGAGGCCTTGCACCGCGTGCTGGAGTGGGCCTCGGCAAGTGGCCAGACGCAGGCGCTGGTGGCGCTGATGGCATCTGCCTCGCAGGCCTTCGGCCTGGACGCCAAGTCACGCGAGCAACTCGCCCAGGCGGCCCAGGCCATCCTGGCCAGCCCCGACTGCCGGCCCTTCTTCGACCCGGCCGAGCTGATCTGGGCCGGCAACGAAGTCGCGGTGGGACAGGGCGACGACGACCAGCGCATCGACCGCCTCGTGCAGCGCCGCGATGGCTGCTGGTGGGTGCTGGACTACAAGCTCGGCGCCACGCCGGAGCGCGAGCCGGCCTATCTGGAGCAGATGCGCGGCTATGTCGCGGCAGTGCAAATGCTGCAGCCGGGCGAGCCCGTTAGAGCCGCTTTKATCAGCGGAACGGGGCGCTTCGTTCCTGTGAGCTAGAATGGCAGGCTTGTTCGGGGCGTAGCGCAGCCTGGTAGCGCATCTGCTTTGGGAGCAGAGGGTCGCGAGTTCGAATCCCGCCGCCCCGACCATCTACAACGGAGTGATTCCCTCAAGGAATCTTGTGAAAGGCCCGCCTCGTGAGAGGCGGGCCTTTTCCATTCCTGCCCGACTCGGCCTATTTGCGTGACCGCAGCGCCGTACGCGCCTGCACAAAGTTGAACGCATAGCTCACCGCCTCGACGATCGCGTTGTCGATCTCCAGGCGTTCGTGCTCGGTCAGGTAGAAGCTGAAGTCCACCTCATGGCGGATGTAGCGCGGGGGCAGGCGGTTCAGGGCCACGCAGCAGACATCGCAGAGCAGATCGTTGCTGGCCGCGATGTCGGGGTAGTCGGTGGACGAGTCCATGACCGCGCCGAAGACCTCGCGCTCATGGTGGTTGTAGAGGGAGCTGAAGTCGGCATTCATGGCGGGCCTCGTCAAGGACGGTGAATGCCGATTTATAGCCCCATCAGGCGGCGCCGATACCCGGGGTCATACCGGCAGCGGCAGTCTTTCTCGCCGAGACGAAATCCAGCATGCGTGTGATGCAGCGTTGAGCCTTCACGCGGACAGCCTCGTCGACATGGATTTGAGGTTGGCCGCTCTCCAGGCAGTCGACCAGGTTGGCCAGGCCGTTCATCGCCATCCAGGGGCAGTGGGCGCAGCTCTTGCACGTGGCGCTGTTGCCGGCCGTGGGCGCCTCAATCAGCAGCTTGCCCGGCGCCAGCTGGCGCATGCGGTGCAGGATGCCGTTGTCGGTGGCGACGATATAGGCCGGTGCAGTGCCTTCGACGACCGCCTTGATCAGGGCCGAGGTCGAACCGACGACGTCGGCTTGCTCGACGACGCTCTTGGGTGATTCGGGGTGGACCAGGATCAGTGCACCCGGGTGCTGCTCGCGCAGCAGTTCCAGCTCCAGCCCCTTGAACTCGTCGTGGACGATGCAGGCGCCGTTCCACATCAGCATGTCGGCGCCGGTCTCTTCCTGGATGTAGCGGCCCAGATGCCGGTCCGGCGCCCAGAGGATCTTCTGGCCCTTGGCATGCAGGTCGGCCACGATCTCCAGCGCGCAGGAGCTGGTCACCATCCAGTCGGCACGGGCCTTCACGGCGGCGCTGGTGTTGGCGTAGACGACGACCTGGCGGTCCGGGTGGGCGTCGCAGAAGGCGGCGAATTCGTCCTCGGGGCAGCCCAGGTCCAGCGAGCAGGTGGCGTCCAGGTCGGGCATCAGCACACGCTTCTCGGGGCTGAGGATCTTGGCCGTCTCACCCATGAAGCGCACGCCGGCCACGACCAGGGTTTGTGCAGCGTGGTCGCGGCCGAAACGGGCCATCTCCAGCGAGTCGGACACGATGCCGCCGGTCTCCAGCGCCAGATCCTGCAACGCGCCGTCGACGTAGTAGTGGGCGACAAGAACGGCGTTGTGTTTTTGAAGCAGGGCCTTGGCGCGCTCGGTCAGCGCGCTGCGCTCGGTCGCTGTCAGCGGTGTGGGCACCTTGGCCCAGGCGTGGGCCGTCGAGCAGCTGCCGGTGGCATCCTGCTTGGTGAAATCGAACAAGACTTGATCCATGCCGAATCGTAGCCCGCCCCGGGTTTACCCCTCCAGCCACTGGCGAAAAGCCGCGGCGCGCTCCTGGCTGATCAGCAGCTCGCCGTCCAGGGCCGGGCGGAGGTCGAGCTTCAGCCTTCCCTTGCCGGCGGGCGCAAAGCGTTGCACTGCGCCCGCGGCCACCAGCAGCTGGCGGTTGGCGCGGAAGAAGCGCTGAGGCCCGAGCTCCTCCTCCAGCTCGCCCAAGGTGGGCTCGACTAGAAAGCGCTCACCGGCCTGGGTGATGGCGAAGCAGAGTTTGTCCACCGAGACGAAATAGGCGATGTCGGCCAGCTCCAGCGCGTGGAACTGCTGGCCGCCCTTGCGGCCGACGATGCGCTGGCGGCCGGCAGGCGGGCTCAGGCGCTGCAGCAGGCCGTCGACCTGATGGTTCCAGCGCTCCTTGGCCTGGAGGTCGAAATGACTGCGCCATTGTTCGGCCTTGGCCAGGGCTTGGGCCAGCGCGGTGTCGGAGACGGGCTTGAGCAGATAGTCCACCGCCAGCGCCTGGAAGGCTTGCAGCGCGAACTGGTCATAGGCCGTCGTGAAGACCGTGGGCAGGGCCAGGCGGTGGTCGCGGAACAGCTCCAGCGACAGGCCGTCGGCGAGCTGAATGTCGAGCAGCAGCAGGTCGGGTGCGGGGTGGTCAGCGAGCCAGGCCAGCGTGCCTTGCACCGTGTCGCTGTGGCCCAGCACGCGGGCCTCAGGCGCGACGCGGGCCAGCGTGGCGGTCAGGCGCTCGCGCGCCGGGGGCTCGTCTTCGGCAATGAAGATCTTCATGGGCGGGCCAGCAGCGGAATGGCGACTTCGAACACGCCAGCCTCGGCGCGGCATTCCAGTGCGCGGCCGGCCAGCAGGCGGCAGCGCTCGTCGAGGTTGGCCAGGCCCAGGCCTGAGGAGGGCAGGGCGCTGCGGCGCGGCTGCAGCGCGTTGCGGGCGTGCACGCGGTCCCCGTCCAGCGTGAAGCTGACGGTCAGCGACTGCGCGGCGCTGGCCTCGTTGTGCTTGATGGCGTTCTCCAGCAGCGTCTGCAGCGCCAGCGGCGGGATCAGCCATTGACCAGTCTGCAAGGCCGGGTCCAACGCTAGCGGCATGGCGGCGCCAAAGCGCAGTGCCAGCAGGCGGTGGTAGTGGCGCAGGAAGGCGAGCTCCTCGTCCAGTGGCACGAGGTCGCGCTGGCGGCTGTCCAGCACATAGCGGTAGATCTCGGCCAGGGTGTCGCTGAACTCGCGGGCGCTCTTCGCGTCGCTCTCGATCAGATGACCCAGGGTGTTGAGGCTGTTGAACAGGAAATGCGGGTCGACCTGAGCCTTCAGCGCGCCAAGCTCGGCCTGCGTGCGGGCGCGCTCCAGGCGCTCCACACGCAGCATGTCCGACTCGCGCTCGCGGATCAGGAACATGGTCTCGTAGGCATGCGTCACGAACAGCACGCAGATGACGTTGGTGGCCACCACCAGCTTCAGCGCATTGGCGTCGACCGGCTGCCCAGCGACATGGAACCAGGCCCAGATGGCGGCCAGCGTCAGCGGCGCGGTGTAGAGCACATTGGCGCTGACCAGCATCAAGAGCTTGCGCAGCGGGTGGGCGAACCAGTTCAGGTGCTCGCGCTGCTTGAACAGCAGCCAGCGGTTGCCTGCCCAGATGGCAAAGGCCAGCGCGATGAAGCCGGCAAAGCCGACCCAGAAGCGCGCGTCGCCGGGGCCGAGCGGCCCGTAGAGCCCCGTCAGCCAGGGAATGGCCAGGCCGAAGGCGAGCGAACCGCCGGCCATCAGCAGCCGGTCATCCAGGCGCGCCTGCATCGGCGGGTTCGGCGGCGATTTGAGCGGCAGTTTGTCGGCTTTGGGCGTGCTCATCTTCGACTTCGGCGCGCGACCGCTGTTGCCGGGGACGGGGGCGCCTCAGCATCGCCGCACCAACAACTTCAAGAGGGGTCTGCGATGAACGCAGTGCAATTCAACTTCCCGGCGGTCATTGTGGCGGCCTTGTCCAGCTTCCTGATCGGCGGGCTCTGGTACTCGCCCATCCTTTTCGCCAAGGCCTGGATGGCCGAGGCGGGCCTGAGCGAGGCCCAGGCCAAGCAGGCCAGCCCGGCCAAGGTCTTCGGCCTGTCGGCGCTGGCCTCGCTGGTGATGGCCTTCAACCTGGCGGCCTTCCTCGGCGCCAAGGCGACTCTGAGCTTCGGCCTGTTCGCCGGCTTGGCCACCGGCCTGGGCTGGGTGGCCATGAGCCTGGGCGTGATCTACCTGTTCGAGCAGCGCTCGCTCAAGCTCTGGCTCATCAACAGCGGCTACCAGGTGGTGGCCTACACGGTGATGGGCACCATCCTCGGCGCCTGGCATTGAAGCCGGATCGCTTGCGCCTTCCTAGGGCAGCCGCAGCCGGTCGCCTTCACCGACCCGCACTGTGTTCGGCGGCTCGTTGCCGAAGCGGTAGGTCACGCTGAGCAGCTTGCGGCGGCCGGGCGCGGGGTCGAAGCCGAACAGCTCGTTGCGCACCTCGGTCTCGAAGCGTTCGCCGCGCACCTGGCCGCGCAGGGCCTGGGTCACGTCGGTCCAGCGGCCGTCGGCGCCGTAGCTGGCGCTGTCGATGATGAGCCGGCCGCTGCCGGGCCGCACCGGGCCCTGGTCGCCGCCGCCGCGGTGGCCGCGGCCCCAGTCGCCGCGGCCCCAGCCGACGAATTGGTTGCCGTCGATGGTGCCGTACTCGCGGTACTCGAAGACGCGCTCCTGGCCGCCACGGTCGCGGGCAAAGATGCGCAGGACCTTGGTCTTTCCKGGAAATGGGTCAACACCGAAGAGTTCATTGGTCAACCGCACGCGTTGGTCGCGCCGCGCCAGTTCGCGCAGGCGGTCGGTGACGTCCACGTCGCGGCCGTCGGCGCCATAGGTGGCGTAGAGGATGGTGAACTCACCGTCGTCGTGGCGGTCGCCGCCCGGGCTGTTGCCGCCCCCTTGCCAACCGCCCGACCCGCCGGACTCGCCCCAGTTGCCGCGGCCCCAGCCGATGAACCTGTTGCCGTCGACCCAGTCGCGCTCACGGAATTCGAAGGTGCGTTCACGCCCCTGGCGGTCGCGGGCAAAGATGCGCAGCGTCTTGGTGCGCCCAGGCTCGGGGTCGACGCCGAAGAGGTCGTTGCTCAAGCGAAAACGCCGGTCCTGGCGGGCCAGCTCGCGCAGGCGGCCGGTCACGTCCACGTGGTTGTGCTCGGTGCCGTAGCGGGCATGCAGGATGACGAACTCGCCGTCATCGTCGGCCCAGGCGGGCCCGGTGATGGCAGTGGCCAGTGCTGCACCCAGGCCCAGTGTCCATTGGCCCAATTGGCGGCGTTTCATGGCAATCCCCTCGTTGTTGGTCTTGGCCGGGCATGGTCGCACGGCCAAGGGTTCAACGCGAGGACGGCCCGGCGCGAGGACGCCGGGCTTCGCCGGTTGTAAGGGCGGGTAAACCGCGCGATCAGCGGCCCCAGTCGCCGCGGCGCCAACCAGTGAACTGGCTGCCATCCACCCAGCTGCCCTCGGCGTACGCGAAGCTGCGCTGCTGGCCATTGGGGTCGCGCGCAATGATGATCAACCGCTTGTCGCGGCCCGGGTCGGGGTCGACGCCAAAGGTGTCGTTGCCCATGCGGAAGCGCTCGTCGCGGCGTGCCAGTTCGCGCAGCCGCCCGGTCACGTCCACCTCGCGGCCGGGGGTGCCGTAGTTGGCGTGCAGGATGGTGTAGCTGCCGTCATCGTGGCGGTCGCGATAGGGGTTGCCGGYCCAGCCACCGTTGTAGTTCGGTTCGCCCCAGCGGCCCGCGCCCCAGGCGGTGAATTGCCCGCCGTCAATCCATGYGCGCTCGGGGTAGTCAAAGCGGCGTTCGCGGCCTTGGCTGTCGCGGGCGTAGATGCGCAGGTATTTGTCGCGGCCGGGGTCGGGGTCCACGCCGAACAGGTCGTTGGTCAGCCGCACGCGGCGGTCACGGCGGGCCAGCTGGCGCAGCTGGTCGGTCACATCGACATGGTTGCGGTCCGTGCCGTAGCGAGCTTGCAGGATGACGAACTCGCCGTCGTCATCGCCGCGCTGTGCCAGAGCGGGCAACGAGAGCCCGGCCAGCAAGGTGGCCGCGCCGAGAACGTAGTGGCGTCGAATCATGGTGTCTGTCTCCGAAGTTATGGAGGCAACCATGCTTGCACTGCCACTGCGGCGCTCAAGTCGGATAGGAGGAAGTCCCGCTGCGGGCGGCCACCGTCAGACGCCGGCCGGTTTCCCGCCCAACAGGTACTCCCGCGCCAGTGCCCGGGCGCGATGCAACCGGCTCTTCACGTTCGGCCGCGTGAGGCCGGTGCGGGCGGCGATTTCCTCGATGGTCAGCTCCTCAAGGTCGCGCAGCAGCATGACCTCGAGGTAGTGGGACGGCAGCGACTCCAGCGCCGCCACCAGTTCCCGCCGCAGGCCCAATTCGTCGCGCACGACCAGCCACTGCTCCAGCTTTTCCTCGTCATACGGGTCATAGCGCAGCGTGAGCCGGCCCAGGCGCCGGCATTCGCGCTGCACCAGGCGGATCAACCAGCCCGAGAAAGCCGCCAGCACGCGCAGCGACGGCAGCTTGCGGCTGACGATGAGCAGGGCCTCCTGCACCGCGTCATCGACGTCGCTGAGCAGGCAGTGCTGCTGGGCATAGCGGCGGATGTCGGGCCGGGAGATCTTCAGCAATTGCTCCAGTGCCCGCGGATCGCCGCCGTGCGCGGCCGCGAGCAGGGGCTGGTGTTGTGGGGCCAGGGCCATGTCAGTGCTGCCCGGCTGCTACTTCAACTTGCGGCCAATCATGGCGCAAGCCGGGCAGAAACCGAACAGCCCGGATGCCACCAACCCGGCCGCCCCGCCAGCCACCAGCCAGCCGCCCATGCCGCCCAACAGCAGCAGCCCCAGGGCCGCGGCCACCAGGCCCGCCACCACGCGCACGGCGCGCTCGCCGTTCGGAACGTTTTTCACATAGATCATGGTTCGACTCTCAAGTGTTCGAGGACAGCCCTCGGTCACTAAGAGGGAGCCAGGGCGCGATCGGATTCGCGGCCGGTCAAAAATATTTTGACCTGGCGGACCCTGGCAGGTGCTCGCGCGGCGCTGGCCGCTAGCGCAGGAAGTCCATGGCACCGTACTCCCAGCCCCACGGCACGCCGGTCTCGCCGAGGATGAAGCGCACGAGTTGCGGAAAGGCCCGCTCGGCGCGCACGTCGTTGGCCAGGATGACGACGCAGCGCCTGCTCGGTTTCACGCAGACCCAGGTGTTGCCGGTGCTGTCGTCATGGCCGCCCTTGTAGAAGCCCGGCCCCTGCGGGCCTTCAAAGACGATGACGCCCAGACCTGCGGCGAGGTCAGCTCGGCGCCTGGCCGGTGACAGTTCGGGTTGCAATGTCGGGAACTGGGTGGCCGTCGTGATGGGTAACTGGGGCGCCGTCAGCGCGGCGGCGCTCTCGGCCGACAGGCCGACGCCGCGGATGTAGCCGGACGCCATGCGAGCCATGTCGGCAATGGTCGTGTCCATGGAACCGGCCACGCGCACCTTGCTGCGTTCGTCGTGCGGCACCACGCGGCCGTCGGTCGTCCAGCCGTCGGCCAGGTTGGGCCTGAAGTCGGCGCGCCACTTCAGGCTGGTGCGTGTCATGCTAAACGGCGTGAACACGCGGCGCTGCACCTCGGCGCCCACGTCCAGACCCAGGCCGCGCTCCAGCACGAACTGCAGCAGGATGAGCCCTTCGCCGGAGTACGCGTAGCGTGAGCCGGGGTCGAAGTGAATGCGCAGCCGGCGGTCGGGCTCCAGGAAGGCGAAGTTGGCGAAGCCGCTGCTGTGCGTCAGCAGCATGCGAGCGGTCAGCTGGCGCCAGCGGTTGTCGCCCGCCAAGTGCTGCCACGAATAGGGCGTCAAGAAGCCGGCGTACTCCGGCAGCGGCCGGTCCAGGTAGCCTGCCAGTGACCGGTCCAAATCGAGTTTTCCCTCCTCGACCAGCTGCATGGCCCAGTAGCCGAACACCGCCTTGGTCAGCGAGGCACCGTACATGACGGTGTCGGGCAGCAGCGGCTCGCCCGCCGCATTGCGCTTGCCGTAGGCGCCGACATGCACGACCTGGCCGTCGTCGATGACGGCCACGGCCAGGCCCTGGGCCTGGCTGGTGGCCATCAGCCGCGCGGCCTCGGCATCGATGGCGTCGCTGCGCGGTATCCCGGGCGCGGCGGCCGCGGCCAGCAGGGGCAGGGCGATCAGCAAAGCGGCAAGGCGGGCAGGGCGCATGGTTTCTCCTGGGCGCCAGCCTAACGGCACCCGCGGGCGCGTGGCGAGGCCACCGCCGCTGCTGTTGTAATCGGTGCGCCATCTTTGCTGCCGCCCATGAACCTGCTCGAACTGATTGCCCCCACCCCCGACGTCGCCGACGAGCTGCTGCGCTTCGAAACGGACAACCGCGCCTTCTTCGAGACCCGCATCAACTCACGGCCGCCCGGCTTCTACTCACGCGAGGGCGTTGATGCCGCCATTGCGCTGGCCGAGCGCGAGGCCGCTGAAGACAAGGGCTACCAGTTCCTCGTGCGTACCGTGGCCGGCGAGCTGGTGGGCCGCGTGAACCTGATCGGCGTGAAGCGTGCTCATTTTCAGATGGCTGAGCTGGGCTATCGCATGGCCGAGTCGGCCTGCGGCCGGGGCTATGCCAGCGAGGCCGTCCGGCTGGTGCTGGCCATGGCCTTTGGCGAGCTGGGCTTGATGCGCGTGGAGGCCAACGCACGCGTCGGCAACGGCGGCTCGGTGAAGGTGCTGCTGCGCAATGGCTTTCGCCAGTTCGGCCATTCGCTGCGCAGCTTCGAGCTCGGCGGCGTCTGGCACGACCGGCTTCACTTCGAGCGGCACGCCGACTAAGGCAGGCGGCGTAGCGTCTTCTGCAGCGGCACCAAAAGCCGTTCGCGCTGGGCGGCGTCGGTGACGTCCAGCACGCCGGCCAGCAGCGGCCACAGGAACTCCCGCAGATTGTGCAGATCGATCAGCGCGGTCTCGTCCCAGCCCTTGGCTGCCTTCAACGGCTGCAGCAGCCGGTCCAGCCAGGCCTGCACGGCGGCTTCGTCGGGTTGGAGCCTGAGCTGCAATTGCAACGCGGCGCGCGCCAGGCGCTGGCCCTCGCCGAAGCGGTAGGCATGCCCGTGGTCGGCCAGCACCTGGCTGCTGACGGCGTCCAGAAGTTGTTGGCGCTGCGCCGCGCTCAGCGCCTCGTTCATGCCGAGCTGCAGGGCCAAATCGGCACCGTGGGCCACGCCGTGGCGCCAGCCCTCGCCGGGGGTGAAGCCGCGGTAGTCGCGCACGCTGCTGAGGAAGCGTGCGGCATGCTCGACGAGCTCGCCGCGCTGCTCGGTGGTCATGAAGGGCTTGAGGCGGTCGGCCCTTGCCACTTCGGCCAGCGTGAGGACCGCAAAGGGCTGGTGCACGCCGGCGGTGTCGGGCTTGGCGTCCAGCACGGCGACGAGGTCGGTGCGCAGGCGTTGCAGCGTGGCGGCCTCCAGCTTGCCGCCGCGCGCCCATGCAGAGATCTGCTCGAAGGCAATGTCGTCGCGCAGCTGGAAGTCGGGATGTCCCAGGCAGGGTAGCAGAGCGATGGCCTGCTGCTGGATGCGCGCTGGGTCGGTTTCGGTCTTCAAGTCGACGGGCGGCGCGCAGGTCTGGGCGGCGACGCCCACGCTCAGCGTGGACAGCAACAGGCAGATGCGGACGGACGCGGTCTTCATGGAGGCACAGTAGCGCACGATGTGGCCCGCGGGCGAAAAGTCACCGCTGCTGACGACAATGCCCCGCATGGAAGATGACTTGGTGGATACGCTGCGGCGTCTGGAAGTCGAACTGCATCACCCCGGCGTGCGCCTGGACGAAGCGCGGTTGCAAGCCCTGCTGCACGCGGATTTTCACGAGGTCGGCCGTTCCGGCCGGGCCTATGACCGACCTACCATCCTGCGTTTCCTGGCCGAGCAGGGCCGCAGAGACGAGGGTCCGCCGAGTGTCGAGCCCGATCAATTCGCCGTGCGGCCCCTCGGCCCTTCGGCGGCGCTGCTGACCTATCGTGCTGCGCACCGCCAGCCGGACGGATCGCTCACGCGGCACACGCTGCGCTCCTCGGTCTGGGTGCGCGAGGGCGAGGCCTGGCAGATGCTCTACCACCAGGGCACGGCGGCCGAGATCCCCTGGTAAGTCTCATGCCGTCGGATAGGTCCCTGGCACCAGGATGTCCCGCGTCACGTTGGTGAGCTGCGTATGGCCGCAGAAGGCCATGGTCACGTCCAGCTCCTTGTGCAGGATGGCCAGCGCCTTGGCCACGCCTTCCTCGCCCATCGCACCCAGGCCATAAGCCATGGCGCGGCCGATCATCGTGCCGCGGGCGCCCAAGGCCCAGGCCTTGAGCACGTCCTGGCCGGAGCGGATACCGCCGTCCATCCACACTTCCGTCTGCGAACCCACCTCGGCCGCGATGGCGGGCAGCGCGTGGATGCTGCTGGGCGCGCCATCGAGCTGGCGGCCACCGTGGTTGCTGACGACGATGGCGTCGGCCCCCGCCTGCACGGCGAGCTTGGCGTCTTCCACGTCCATGATGCCCTTGAGGATGAGCT
>NZ_JBFUMO010000048.1:0-20977 GCF_054049355.1 Roseateles sp. P5_E11
GTCGTGCACCGCTACATCCATGCCCGAGACCGCGGGCTGTCGTGCATCAGCTGCGGCACTCAGCGCACCGTGCAATGGGAAGCTGGCCACTACCTCAGCAAGGGCGCGCGGCCGGAGATCCGCTTCCTGCCGGCCAACCTGGCGCTCCAGTGCCATCGATGCAACGTGCAACTTTCCGGCAATCAGGCGAAGTACCGCATTGGGCTGGTCGAGCGCATCGGGGAGGCGGCAGTCCAGGAGCTTGAGGGGCCGCACCCCACGGCCAAGTACACCCGCGAGGGCCTGGCGGCCATTCGCAAGGAGTTTGCAGCAATGACACGAGCACTCGAAAGGCAGCAATGAACACCTGCAATACCTGCAAGCACTGGGCTTCGCTGGAGCGCTCACGCTTGAAAGCGCCACTTGGCCCGAGGGGGCTTGGGGGAGAGTGCCGCAGCGATCTCATATTGGAGGCGTATGGAGACGAGACCTATAAGCCCAATGCGCTTGTCTACCCCTATTCCGAAGGCGTCGAGCACTTCTGGACCGGCCCCGACTTCGGCTGCGTGAACCACGAGGACAAGCAATGACCAAACAGCAGCTCTACGCCGACCTTCCCGCCGAACTGGCCGAAGCCGACGAACTGCTCAAGCGCTACGGCCGATGGGCCAGGGGCGGCAGCGGCCCCCAGGGTTGCGGATCAGCAGAGCGAGCCTATCGAGCCCCGCAGGATGACGAAGACCGCCAGCCCACCGAGCCCACCATGCCGGCGAACGATGTTGAGCGCGTCCGCAAGGCTCTTGGCACGCTGCCCATGATGACGCTGACGGCCATCCAATGGCTGTATGTCCGCCCGGCTACCATGCCTGGCTTGATGCGCAAACACGGCATCCAGCCCCGCCACATGAGGGAGCGACACCTTCAGGGCGTGGGGCAATTCTGGCGCGCATGGGTAGGGTTTGCACCCATTACTATCAGCACTATTGCAATCCGCTCCGTTGTGATAGAGAATCTCGCTACCGAACACTGAGTTCGCGCCCGGTTGCCTGATGGCAGGCCGGGGCGACGATCAACACCAAGCCCGCTACGCAGCAATGCCAGCGGGCTTTTCGTTTCCACGCCCGGGGCATCGGATCAACGTCCATCGTTCCTTGATCAAGTGGCCGCATGTGCCCGGGCACCCTCTTCGCGACCAACCCGACAGGGAGTCGATATGTTTGAAAACAATCAAACGAAATCAAAGGATTCAAACGGCCGGGGAGGCGCGCGCAAGGGCGCTGGTCGGAAGTCTGGCGCAGCAACCACACGCACCCGAGAGATCGCCGACAAGGCGGCGGGCGAGGGGATCACGCCGCTGGAGTTCATGCTGAATGTGATGCGGCGCGACTGCACGCATGAAGACCCGAAGATTCAGCTTGCTCGCGAGGCTATGCAGTTCGAGGCGGCCAAGGCGGCAGCGCCATTCGTACACCCGCGCCTATCGTCAGTAGAGATGGACGCTAAGGTCTCGACGCATGAAGCGTCACTCGACGACCTGGCCTGATGGATGCCAAAGAGAGGGCGATCCGCCAGCGGCTGAAGGACGATTTCCAGCACTACGCTGAGAAGTGCCTGAAGATTCGCACGAAGGCGGGCAAGATTGTCCCGCTTGAACTGAACGAGGCGCAGCTCTACATCCACAAGCGCGTGGAAGATCAGCGCAAGGCGACGGGCAAGGTCCGGGCCATCGTCCTCAAGGGCCGGCAGCAAGGTTGCTCGACCTACATCGAGGGCCGCTTTTACTGGCGCGTCTCGCATTCCAAGGGTGTGCGGGCGTTCATTCTCACGCACGAAGAAGAGGCTACGAACAACCTGTTCGAGCTGGCCAACCGGTATCACGAGAACTGCCCGGCGCTTGTCAKGCCCAGCACCAGCGCGGCGAACGCGAAGGAACTGCACTTCGACAAGCTGGACTCTGGCTACAAGGTCGGAACGGCTGGCAACAAGGCGGTGGGCCGCAGCTCGACGGTGCAGCTATTCCACGGCTCAGAGGTGGGCTTCTGGCCCAACGCCCAGCAGCACGCGGCCGGCATCATCCAGGCRATCCCTGATGAGCCGGACACAGAGGTTTTCAAGGAGTCCACGGCAAACGGCGTCGGGAACTACTTCCACAAGGAGTGGCAAGACGCTGAGTCCGGCCTCTCCGAATACATCGCGATCTTTGTCCCGTGGTTCTGGACCGCTGAATACAGGAAGCCGGCGGTTGACTTCAAGCTGACCGAGGAAGAAGAGGCATACGCCGAGGCCTACGGGCTCGACGATGAGCAGATGGCCTGGCGGCGCGCCAAGATCATCGAACTGAAAGACCCGCTGCTGTTCAAGCAGGAAWACCCGGCCACTGCGGCTGAGGCGTTCCAGGTGTCAGGCGTTGATCCGTACATCTCGCCCGAGCTGGTGCTCGTGGCGCGCAAGTCGGACGCTGAGGGCATYGGCGAAAAGAAGCTGGGCGTTGACCCCGCGCGGTTTGGCGATGACCGGACATCGATCTGTCTCCGCCAAGGCCGCAAGGTGCATTGGATCAAGAGCCACACCAAGAAAAGCACGATGGAGGTCGCGGGCCTGGTCGTCAAAGCGATCAAGGAAACGCGGGCCGATCAGTGCGCAATCGACGTGGGCGGCCTGGGCGCTGGTGTCTATGACCGCGTGGCCGAACTGCGAGCCAGCCCCGAATGGGACGGGCCGCAATGCGAAGTGGTGCAAGTGAACAGCTCCGAGTCTCCGCTCGACGCTGCGAAGTACACGAACAAGCGCGCGGAGATGTGGGGCGAGGTGAAGGAATGGCTCACCAAGCAGCCGGCCAGCATCCCCGACAGCGACGAAATGCAGGCTGACCTGACACAGATCCGCTACAGCTACGACAGCAACAACGCTCTCAAGATGGAGAAGAAGGAAGACATGAAGAGGCGCGGGTTTCGGTCACCTGACATGGCAGACGCCCTAGGATTGACCTTCGCGCGCCCGGTCAAGAAGGCCCGGCCCGCTCCTGCGCCTGCCGCTCGCTCCTGGATGGGCTGATGGACAAAGACCTTCTCAAGGACGCGCAGGAAGAGTTCAAGTGCTGCGTCGATGCCGAGTCCGACCAGCGCAAAGAGTCGCTTGACGATCTGGAGTTCGCCAGGCTGGGCAAGCAGTGGCCAGACGATGTGAAGTCCACCCGCGAGCGTGACGGCCGGCCCTGCCTGACCATCAATCGCCTGCCGGCATTCATCAAGCAGGTCACCAACGACGCGCGCCAGACCCGCACGGCCATCATCACCAAGCCTGTTGGCGATGGCGCGGACAAGGACACGAGCCGCATCCTCAACGACCTGATCCGCAATATCGAGGTGGTGTCCAGTGCTGACATCGCCTACGACACGGCGCTGGAGTTCGCGGTCACGATGGGGCTCGGCTACGTCATCGTCCGCACCGACTACACCCACGATGATGCGTTTGATCAGGACATCCAGATTGAACGCGTCTCGAATCCGTTCAGCGTCTACGGCGACTACGAAAGCAAGTCCGCCACCAGCGATGACTGGATGCGCGCCTTCGTCACCGACATGTACTCGAAGGATGCATTCGAGCGCAAATGGCCAGGCGCCAAGGCCTCGGGCTTTGACTCCGAGGGGGATGAAACACGGGCACTCTGGTTCGCTGACAAGGCCGTCCGCGTCGCTGAGTGGTGGACGCGCGAAGAGGTGGAGGCCAAGCTCCTGCAACTGACGGACGGCTCCGTCATGCGCGAAGAGGAATACCTCAAGATCAAGGATCTGTGCGACATCCAGCAGATCACGGTGAAGGGTGACCGGCCGACCCGCAGCTACAAGGTCACGCAGCGCATCATCACGGGCGATGAGGTGCTTGAAACGAACGAGTGGGCCGGCCGCTACATCCCCATCATTCCGATGTACGGCGATGAGGTGAACGTCAACGGCAAGCGTTATTTCCAAAGCCTGGTGCGCTTCGCCAAAGACCCGCAGCGGATGTTCAACTATTGGCGCACGGCGGCGACTGAGTTGGTCGCGCTGGCGCCCAAAGCCCCGTGGGTTGGCGCTGTTGGCGCGTTCGTGACTGACCAAGCCAAGTGGGCCAGCGCGAACACGACGAATCACCAGCACCTGGAATACGACCCGGTGCCAAACGAGCCGCCGCCGCAGCGCCAGCCGTTCTCTGGCGTCCCGGCCGGCGCGTTGCAGGAGGCCATGAACGCCTCCGACGACATGAAGAACATCATGGGCCTGCACGATGCCAGCATGGGCGCCCAGAGCAACGAGACCAGCGGTAAGGCCATCATGGCCCGCCAGCGTGAAGGTGATGTCTCCACGTTCAACTTCATCGATAACCGCAACCGCTGCGTTGAACACATCGGCCGCGTGGTCGTGGACCTGATCCCGAAGATCTACAACGCCCCACGCATCATGCGATGCATCAAGGAAGACGGCGCCACCTACTCGGTGCCAGTGAACCAGCCGGCCATGCCGGCGCAACCCGCGCAGCCGCAGCCCGGCAAGACCATGGCCGAGCCAGAACTGGGCTATCAGCAGGCGCCGGAACAACTGCCGCCCGAGCTGGCGCACTTGGTCAAGGTGTTCGACCTCACCGCAGGCAAGTACGACGTGAGCGTGCAGGCCGGCCCGAGTTACACCAGCAAGCGCCAGGAGTCGGCAGAACAGATGATGGAGTTCATCCGCGTCTTCCCGAACGCGGCGCCCGTTGTCGGCGACCTGCTGGCCAAGAACCTGGATTGGCCTGGCGCCGAAGACGTGGCCGAACGCTTGCGCGCCATGCTGCCGCCGCCTGCTCAGGGCCAGAACCCGCAGCTCATGCAGATGCAACAGCAAATGCAGCAGATGGACGCTCACGCCAAGGATGCGGTGGCCACGCTCAAGAAGGAACTCGACGCGCTCAAGGCCGACAAGGCCATCGATGCCGCGAAGCTGCGCATCGAAGCATTCCAGGCCTGGACCGACCGCATGAAGGTCATCGGCGACCAGAAGTTGCAGGCCGTTGACACGGCCAGGCAGGCAGAGGCCGACCTGATCAGCCAGCAAGCGCCACCAGGCGCAGAAGCCGCACAAGACCAGCCGCCTCAGGGCGGTTTTTCTTTGCCTGCTCAACAAGGAATTGAGGGGATCGGGGCACCTCAATAGGCATTCCGCCTAGTCATTGCCCCAAGCCGCAACGCAGTGATGCGCCCGGCCAGAAAGTGGTAAATGGAACAACCTGACACCCAGGATTCCGTAGTAGTAGACGCCCCAGTCCCGGAGTCGCAAGACATCCCGGAGACACAGGACGACGACTCCGGCGAAGGCTCCGAGGATCTGCAAGCGCAGACAACCGAAGAGGACGAGCTTGAGGAGGAGCTTGAGGGGGTGAAGGTCAGGGGCAAGAAAGACCTGATCGAAAAGCTCAAGGCCGAACGCCTGATGCAAGCCGACTACACCCGCAAGACGCAGGAAGTCGCCGAGCAACGCAAGGCATTTGAGACCGAACGAGCGCAACACCAGCAACTGACCCGGGCCTACCTGGGTGAAGTCGCGCAGATCGTCGCGGTTGACAACCGCCTGGCCCAGTTCGCGAAAGCCGACTGGCAGGCCCTGTCCGACCAAGACCCTGCGCAGGCGCAGAAGCTGTGGTTCGAGTTMCAGCAATTGCAGGGAACGAAAAACCAACTGATCCAGAACCTGACGCAAAAGCAGCAGCAGGCGGCTATGGAGGAGCAGCACACCAGTGCCAAGCGACTCCAAGAGGCAGCGGCGGCGGTGGCGCGTGACATCAAGGGCTGGTCGCCCGAGTTGCAGAGCAAGTTGACTGCAACGGCCAAGACCAACGGCTACAGCGACGAAGAGGTGCGGTCTATCACCGACCCCCGAGCCGTGAAGCTGCTGCACAAGGCCTATCTCTATGACCAGCTCATCGCACAACGCAAGCCGACGACTCCCCCGGCAACGCCTCCGGCACCGGTGGCGCGGGTGAGTGGGGCTGGCGCGACCGTGCAACGCAAGTTGAGCCAGATGACAGACGCGGAGTACGCCAAGGCGCGCCGCGACTACATCGCCAAACACCGCTAACGCCCGCTTTGGGCACTTCTAACGCCGAGAGGCGCTGAGGAAATCATGGCCAATACCAACAAGGTAATCGACATGGTTGCCAAGGAAGCTCTGCGCATTGCGCACGAGAAGGCAACCTTCATCTCCACCATCAACCGGGACTACGACGACTCGTTCGCCAAGACCGGGGCAAAGATCGGCGCATCCCTGCGTGTGCGCGATCCCAACCAGTACACGCGCCGTCAAGGCTCGCGTGTCATGGACGTTCAAGACCAGAACGAGAGCACGCAGACCATCACCGTCGCCACCCAGGACGGCGTGGATATGCGGTTCAACTCGGCTGAGCTGACCCTCGAAGTGGACAACCCCTCGGCGGTGGACGCATTCTCCAAGCGCTACATCGAGCCGGCCATGTCCGTGATGATCTCCGGCATTGACGGCGACTGTCTGGTGCAGGCCACGAAGGACACCTACAACTTCGTTGGCACGGCCGGCACGGTGGTTGGCGCGTCCGGCGACATCACAGCCCTCGGCAACGCTCGCGCGAAGCTGAATCAGGGTCTGGCCCCGAAGGACATGAACCGCGCGCTCCAGCTTGACAGCGTGACCATGGCCTCCATCGTGAACGGCAATAAGGCGTTGTTCGCTCCCGAGAGCCAGATCAAGAAGGCCTTCACCGAGGGTTACTACGGCCGCTCGGCGATGGCTGACTTCTACGAGAACGAGCGCACCTGGTCGCTGACCAACGGCTCCGACATCACCGGCACAACCGATGCCGCCGCGCTGGTGACAGATGGCGGCAACACAGTGGACATGCACACCACGGTGGCCGTCTCCGCTCAGGTCGTGGGCCAGGTCTTCACCATCGCTGGTGTCTACGCCTGCCACCCGGAGACGAAACAGAGCTACGGCGTCCTCCAGCAGTTCACCATCACGGCCATCGGCGCCAGCACCACGACCGTCTCCCCGGCGATCGTGCTGACCGGCCCGAAGAAGAACGTGGTTTCCAGCACCTCCGGGACGCTGCTGACAACCGACTTCAACAGCCAGACGCTGACCTTCTACGGTGCTGCATCGACGAGCTACCGCTCGAACCTGATGTATCACCAAGACGCGTTCACGTTCGTCTCGGCTGACCTGCCGCTGATGGACGACGCCGCCAAGTGCGTGCGCAAGACGCTCGACGGTCTGTCGGTTCGCGTGTGGATGGCCTCGGACATCCGCAACGACGAACTGCTGATGCGTATCGACATGTTGTACGGCTTCAAGACGCTGCGCCCGGCCTGGGCCTGCCGCATCAACAACTAAGGAGCCGACACCATGGCATTCGCTTCCAACACGCTCCAGAACTTCGAGCAAGTCAGCTACGGCCCTTCGGGGCTGTCGATGCATCGCGCTCGGGCTCGCCAGCAGATCGCACTCCAGGCCGCCCGCACGCTCACCATCAAGGAGTCCGGCTCGCTGGTGCTCCTTGATGCTGCTGCCGGCTTCACCGTGACCCTGCCGCCTCCGGTGGTCGGTGCGTTTTACGACTTCCTGTGCACCGTCACGGTCACTTCGTCGAACGCCAAGATCATCACCGACGCTGCAACCACGTTCATGCTTGGCGAAGTGCTCGCGTACACGACCGCCACGGCCTCGCCCGCTGGATTCGCGTTCAACGGCACGACCCACGTCGCTTGCACGATGAACGGCACCACCACGGGCGCCATCATTGGCACGCGCATCCGCGTTGAGGCCATCTCGTCCACCGTCTGGGCCATCACCGGCACCGTCGTGGGCTCGGGCACCATCGCCACGCCGGCCGCCACTTCGTAAAGCCACGGGGCCGGCTTCGGCTGGCCCTCTTCGGAGGCCAAATGCCCACACGCATGCAACACCCCGAACACGGCTTCATGTACGCCGTGGACTCGGGAGATTTCAAGCGCCTGACCGCGCTGGGATGGACTCCTGAAGTCCCGCCGAAGGTCGATGAACCCGCGTCCGTCGTCGGGCCTGAGGCCGTCGAGCCCAAGCGTCGCGGACGCCCGCCCAAGGCCTAAACCGTGGCCATCACGACCTATGCCGAGTTGCTCTCGGCGGTTGCCTCCTGGGCGCATCGTTCTGACCTGACCACCATCGCGCCCGACTTCGTGTCGCAGTGCGAGGCCAAGCTGAATGACTCGCTGCTCCTGAAGGATCAGGAGACCGAGGCCACGCTTTCGACGGCCATCGGCAGTGATTCCGTCACGTTGCCATCGAACTACGTGAGCCCGATTGCGATGTGGATCGTGATCAGCAACGCGCGCACGCCGCTGACCGCCGCGAGCCCGCAGGACTTCGCGGGCACGCCCGTCAACACGATCCCGCGTTACTGGGCCATCGATGGGGATTCGATCCTTTTCGACAACCCAGCAGACGCCGTTTACAGCTGCCCCTTCCGCTACGTCGCGAAGTCGAATCTCAGCGTCACCAACACCACGAACGCGCTCCTGACGCGCCGGCCCGACCTGTACCTCGCGGGGGCAATGGTCGAGTACGCAATCTGGGCCAAGGACACCGAGGCCATGGCCATTTGGGGCAGCAAGTTTGAGGACGCGATCCGCGCCGTGAAGGCTGCCGACAACCGCTCCAAGTCCGTCGCGCCCCTGCGCGTCGATGCCGCCATGCAGCGCGGTCGTTCCAACATTTTTGCAGGTGAATAAATGGCATCCGTGACCTCTGCGACGGGGCCAGCCTCGTTCAGTCTGCGTGCGTTCGACTCCGTTCTTATCAATGGCGGAAAGGGAACGATTACGTTCACCTCAGCTGCCCCGAACGTGCAGCCGAGTCACGCCGACAAGCTGGACAACAAGCGCTTTGGCCCTTTCGGCGCGCCGATGACTGTTCAGATCGCCGTGACAAGCGGGGTTTGCAACTACTCGATCAACTACGGAGACGCCGCTCTAGAGGCTGTTTCTGGCGGCGGCGCTGGCGCAGGGAACACCGTTGTGACGCTGGGGGATTCGCGCTTCGCCCGCGACTGGACCGTCAACGCCGGAACCCCCGTGGTTACCGGCACGGTTGGCGACACGCTGGCGACTTGCACGCTCGCGAACCACAAGAAGTTTGCCGGCGACACCATCAAGATTTGCAACGCGGCCGACCAGGCCTACAACTGCGTTTCCGTCGTCGAGTCGGTGGTTAGCAGCAGCGTGTTCACCTACCGCACGCCGGTCCCCATCACAAGCGCGGCCCCGGCTGGAACTGCCGAGTTCCGCGACCCCTACCAGCTCGGCAACAACGGCATATTCAACTGGGCAAACATCCTGGGTGGAGGCCGGTATAGGCACCTCCGCAATGCCGGCAACACGGGCGAAAAGCTGCGCGACATGCGGGCGCGGATACAGCGCGACGTGATCGACCAGCGCCCCGCGTTTTGCGTGCTGCTCGGAGGCACCAACAACGCTCGCGCAGGCGATAGCGCCGACACGATGTATGCCGAGTGGCTACTGAACGTCGGTGATTTGCGCGCCGCGGGAATCCGTGTGCTGGCCTGCACCGAGCACACCTACGCCACTGGCGCCTCGAACCTGACCGCCGCCAAGGTTGCCGCGCTGATGAAGTTCAACCGGCTGATCAGTACCTATGCGCAGAACACGCCTGGAATGCTGCTGGCCGACTTCGCCTCAGCCATGTCGGACACGGACGCAACTGACGGCGCCTCGCTCACGACATGCTTCGAAGACTCCGATGTTCACCAGTCCCCCCGCGGTGCCTACCGCATGGGCAAGGAGCTGAACCGCGTCCTGAGCACTGTTGTCCCGCCGCTGTCGTTGCTGCCGTCGTTCCCGTCAGACTCGTTCGACTTCACTGGCACGCTCTCGAAGCTCTCCAACCCGCTGTTCCAGGTCGGCGCTGGCGGCACGGTAACGGCACCCATGACGGGCACCGCGGCCGCTCTTGCCGCATCGTGGCGGTATGAGGGCGCTGGCGGTGGCGCGACCCTCGCGGCGACCCTTGAGGCGCGCACAGTCGCTGCGGACGGCGACGCGCTCGGGAGCAACTCCAAGTTCGTCGGCACGATGACCGCGAACAACGACAGCATGCAGTTGCGTCAGAACGGCCTGACGGCACGCGTTGGCGCTGGCCGCTACTTCTACGCCGTGGCGAACATCCGATTCGTCAGCCTGCCGAGCACGACGAAGCGCGCAAACCTGACCATCAACATGACGGTGGATGGTGTGACGTACTCGGTGGTCTGTGGCACCGGCACGACCAGCAACGTATTCGAGCAAGAGGACTTCAACGGCACGTTCGTCACGCCCCTGATCCGAGTCCCGGCGAACGCCGTCAGCATCACCGCGTTTGAAGTGGTGGCGTTCTTCCAGACCTCGGGCGCCGCTACCGCTGCAGAGATGCACGTTGGCCGCGTGAACATCTATGAAGTGGTCTAAGCCATGGCAGTAGACAGCGCCACCACCATTGCCGGGTTCGATACGGCCAAGCCAGCCGGCTCCGACCCGGCTGCCGAGCTGGACAACAACATTCGGCACGTCAAGACGGTCATCAAGACGGACCTACCCAACATCGGCGGGCCGATGACGGCCTCTCATACCGAGTTGAACTACATGGTGGGCGTTACGTCCCTCGTGCAGACGCAGCTCGACGCCAAGTCTCCCATTGCCTCGCCGACTTTCACCGGCCTGCCCGCAGCCCCCACGGCGGCAGTCGGCACGAACACCACGCAGATCGCCACGATGGCGGCCCTGCAAGCCGGCCTAGCCACTGTCGCACCGTCCACTGATGCGCTGGCGCTGTCCGTGAGCAACGCTGCCGCCGTGACGCTGGTCGCGGGCCAACAGGACTGCGCCACTTTTGCGGGCGCGGTTACCTGGACCCTGCCGGTCGCCCCATCTGTTGGGAGCCGCTGCGGCTTCATCGTCGGCAACAGCCGCTCAGACAACGTGGTTGCGCGCAATGGCCAGCCAATCATGGGCTTGGCTGAGGACATGACCGTTGACAACCTCAACGCGGCGTTCGTTCTTCGATACGTCAACGCATCTCTCGGCTGGAGGCTGATCTAGTGAGCACGTTCAACCAATTCGCGGGCGGCGCGGCCACCACGTCAATCACCAACGCATATTCAGGCGGCGGGGTTGCGTCTGCAAACCCAGTCGCGGCGTCTGTCAACTCCAACATGGGCAAGGAAGTCTTGTCCGGGGCGCTGACGGCCAACGCCTTGGCAACTATCCTGAGCGTGACCGGCTCGGGGGAGATCCCGTTTCTCACCGCCTACACGAAGGACGCCACAAGCCGCACGGTGCGCCTCAAAGTGACGGTGGACGGTACGTCGGTATTTGATGCCACTTCAGCGGCTACCACGACAGTCGGCGCGGGAATTGTCGTGGTGGGCGAAATCGCCACCGCTAGCTTCCCCGTGCAGGCTGGTCTGCCATTGAGGTTCAACGCCTCTCTGCTGATTCAAATCGCCTCCAGTGTCAGCGAGACAGACAAAGTGGCCATTGGCTACGTCCTGCACAAGCGCTGATGCCAATCGCCACGATTCCAGCGCTGGGCCAATACGGTCTGGTGGCGGATCAGCCCGCCCAGGAGATCCCTGACAACGCCTTCAGCGGCGTGTCCAACATGCGATTCCGCGATGGCTCGGCCGTGCGCTTCACGGGACATCGGGCGATCTTCKACGCGACCTCTGTCGTCCCGTACTCGCTCGCGACGTTCGGCTCGGCCACGGCCCGGTTCTGGATTCACAGCGGCCTCGCAAGCACGTTCGCCGACGACGGCACAACCCGCACGGACATCACCGGCACCTCGCTGACGGGTGGCGTGGACAACAAGATCACTGGCGGCTCGCTGAGCGGCTTGTACATCCAGAACAACGAGATAGACCCGCCGAAGTACTGGGACGGCAACACAGCCAACAACCTGGCCACGCTGACGGCCTGGGATGCGAACTGGCGGGTTAAGTTCATCCGCCCGTTCAAGAATTACCTCGTCTACGGCTACCCGACCAAGAGCAGCGTTACCTATCCGCACACCGTTGGATGGTCTGCCGCCGCAGATCCCGGCACGCCGCCGAGCACCTATGATCCGGCGTCCGCAACGACGGATGCTGGCGATGTGCCTCTAGGCGAGACGCCGGACAAGCTGGTTGACGGCCTGCCGCTCGGCGAGATCTTCGTGATCTACAAAGAGCAATCCGCGTACCGCATGGAGTACATCGGTGGGCAGCAGATCTTCAGCTTCAAGCGGATCCCGGGCAACTACGGCATGCTGGCCGCCAACTGCGCGGCCTCCACGCCCAAGGGTCATGTCGTCCTGGCCAACGGCGACATCGTCCTCGTTGATGGGTTCGGCGAGCCACAGTCTCTGGTGGTGGGGCGGGACAAAAACTGGTTCTTCTCGACTCAGCTGGATTCGACCTACGGCTCTCGCTCCTTCGCCGTCGCTTACCCGACCAAAAACGAGGCCTGGATCTATTACCCGCAAGTCGGGTCGTCGGTCTGCGACAAGGTCTTCGTCTGGAACTGGATCGACAACACCTGGGGCATTCGCGACGCCCCCAACGTGACAGCCGCCGCGTGCGGGTTGCTGACCTACCCGGCAGGTCTCTCGACTGACGCTCTCTCTGGCAACACCGACGACCTGGTCGGGGCCACGGACAGCAACGATTTCACGCCCAACGACTCGCGACTCATCATGGCGAGCGCGGCCTCAGCGCTGTATCTCGCGGATTCGGGCGGCACGTTCGCTGGCACGGCGGTGTCCGCCATGCTGGAGCGGACGGGGATGGCGTTCGGCGACCCCGACACGGTCAAGCTGCTCAAGTCCATCACGCCTCGCGTCAGCGCCCCCGCTGGGACCGTGCTGACGATCCAGTTTGGCGCCTCGATGAGCGCCGAAGTGGCGCCCACATGGTCTGACGCAGTCACCTACACGGTCGGCACGGACGTGAAGGCGTTCAGCTTCGCTCAGGGCCGGTTCCTGGCCTATCGAATCTCATCCACCAGCACCCAGCCATGGTCGGTCAAGTCCATGGACTTTGAAATTCAGTCCACTGGGAAGTGGTGATGGCCTACACGCTCGGAAACATCCCCGCAGACGCCCCGCAGTGGCTGGTGAACGAGCTGCGCAAGGTGCAGGAGTACGTCAGCCAGCTTGAGAACGGCAGCGTGTCAAACACGCTCTATGCCGCGCCGAAGAAGCCGCGCGAGGGCCTGACCGTCCTCGCAGACGGCACGACCTGGAACCCCGGCGCAGGGCAAGGCGTCTACACGTACTACGCAGCCGCTTGGCACAAATTGGGATAGGACATGGCACAAGACTGGAACCAACGCGGCAGCACGACCCTGGCCGACATGCTCAATCAGGAGGCGTATCGGAACTACCTCGCGGACGCTCTCCAGCGCGCGCAGGATGGCGCCGGCCCAGCGATGGGGTATGACGACTGGCGCAACGTCAACTCGCAGGGCTACAACCTCCCGCAAGGCGCGGATCTCTCTCAGTACACGCTCAATACCAGCCAGTCGGACGGCACGAACTGGGGCGGGCAACTCAACCAGACCCTGACGCAGAACGGCGCCTCGGACCCCATTTATTCCAATACCTGGGAGAACGGCGGGATGATTACGCCGGGCCAAGTCGCGCTGACAGCCGCGGCCCTCTTCGGCGGCGGCTATGCCATGGCTGGCGGCGCTGCGGGCGGCGCTGCTGGTGCTGGGCTTGGCGAGGCCGGTAGCGTAGGGGCCGGCCTGGCGGCCCCTGAAGGCGTTACAGCCCTGGGCGCCGGCTGGTCTCCTGCTGGGCTCGGCCTGACTGGCGCCACTGGCGGCGGGCTCTCAGCCGCCGAACTGGCGAGCCTGACCTCAGCGCTTCCTGGCGCGGTGGAGGCGGCGGGCGGCCTTGGCGCAGCTGGCGGAGTCGCCACGCTTGGCGGCGGCGGGTCTGGCGTCACATCGCTCGGCTCTGCGTGGTCTCCTGAGGCTCTTGGCCTGTCTGGCGGCATCACGCCGAGCGTGGGCGCTTCGGAGCTGGCTGGGTTGTCGCAGGGCATCCCGGGTGCTGTCGGTGCAGGCGCCACAAGCGGCATTGGTGGGTCTGGCGGCATGTCCTCGGCTGACAGGGCTGCGATCTACGGCAGCGAGGGCTATGGCCCAGGCATGAGCGGTGCACAGACCTCTGTCTACGACGGCCTGCTGAACAGCACCGGTTCCAAGGGGATCGCGGACCTTGCGGCGAACTCCGGGATTGGCGAATCCATCATCAAGGGCGGCAGTTCGCTGCTCGATGGCGCCAAAGGCGTCTCCGATCTCGTTGGCGGCGGCCAGAACCTCGCCGGCCTCATCGGCGCCGGCCTGGGTGCAGCAAGCGGTGGCGGCACCGAAACCTCCAGCCGCGACCCGTGGTCAGCTGCGCAGCCGTATCTCAAGAACATCCTTGCCGACGCGGAGACGCAGCGCGCCAACCTGGCCGCGAATCCGTTCACGCCTCAGCAAACGCAGCAATACCAGCAGGCATACAGCGGCCTCGACCAAGCGCGCGGCGCAATGCCGGGTCTCCTGAACTGGGGCCAACAAGCCATGCAGCGCCAGAGCACTACGCCGAGCTACGAATCGCTGTTCGGCGGCCAAGCGTCGGGTGGCCTGCTTGGTCGGCAGCCGCAGCAGGCCACAGCACAAGCGGGCGGCCCTGGCGGCTTGCTCGGTAACGACGACCGCCTGAAGGCGCTCATGGCGCGAGGGCGCGGCCTCATCGGCTGACCTCTCTTTCTCGCATCTCCAGCCCGCCGCGTGCGGGCTTTTTGCTTTTGGAGCCCCGAATGGCAGGCAACCCCTATCTCAGTCAGCAGGCCGATGCGATCACGAATCAGGCCAACAACAACCTGATGAACTACCAGCTCCCGAGCATCAACTCGGGGGCGATTGCGGCGGGAGGTTTCGGCGGGTCACGCCACGGCGTGGCGCAAGGTCTCGCCATCGGCCAGACCAACCAGGGCATCGCCAACAGCCTGGCCGGCCTGTATGGCAACGCCTACGGCCAGGACCAGCAACTCCAGACGCAGCGCGACATGCAGTCGCAGTCTCTGGCCGCGCAGGAGCGCATGGCAGGCCAAAGCAACCAGACCCAACGAGACCTTGGGTTCGGCAATCTCGGCCTGGGCTACACCCAAGCCGGGAATCAGTACAGCCTCGGACAGGGCAATCTAGCGCTCGGCAACAAGCAGGCAGACCAGAGCTATGGCCTGGGTCTTGGCAATCTTGGCCTGGGGCAGCAGCAGGCGAGCAACAACTACAACCTCGGCCTCGGTCAGCTGGGCTTGGGCCAGTACAGCGCCGAGACCTCGCGCGGCCTGGGGTACGGCCAACTCCAGCAACAGGGCGACCAAAACAACTTCAACAATCAGCTCGCCGGCTACAACGCCCAACTGAGCGGCCTCGGCGCCATGCAGAACTGGAACAACCAGGGTGTGAATCTGGCGAATCAGCAGCAGCAGATTCCGCTCCAGAACCTGGGGCAGCTCTCCAACATCGGCACCAGCATCGGTGTGCAAGGCGGCACGAACTCGCAGCCTGGGCCGTCCACCTTCGGCAGCGCTGCGGGTGGCGCGCTGACGCTGGCCCAGCTCTACAAAATCATTAGCGGGGGCTGAAATGGGTCTTCTCGACGGTTTGCTCGGCGGGTCCATGGACGATCCGCGCACCACGGCAACGATGCAGCTTGCGCAGGGCCTGCTCTCCGCGCCTCGTGGCATGCAGGGCTTGGCTGGCGGCCTCCTGGGCTATCAGCAGGCAATGCAGCAGGCGAAGCAGGACAAGGCGCGCCAGGAAATGCAGGCGCTTCAAATGCAGCACCAGCAGATGCAGATCCAGCAGGCACAGCGCGCCATGCAGCGGCAGAACTCAATGGAAGCCTTGCCGGAGCAGTTCATGGGCCGCGCCGCAAAGCCAGAGACGATGGACAACCGCGATGTCGGTCAGCCGGGCGAACAGCGCATGCAACAGGGCCCTTTCGACCTAGCCGGTTACGCGCAAGCCCTGTACAAGTTCGACCCGCATCAGGCGCTTGCCTTGCAGGCATCGTTGCGCAAGGACTCGACCCCCATCAAGCTCGGGGCGGGCGAGGCGCTGATTGATCCGACCACGCTCAAGCCGCTGGCCAGCAACCCGAAGGACGACGCCCCGAGCGCCATCAAGGAATACAACCTAGCCGTCCAGCAGGGGGAGAAGCGCAACTTCACCGATTGGCAGGCCGCGATGAAGCGGGCCGGCGCGACGAATCTCAACGTCAACACCGCCAAGCCGCTGCTGAACACTGTCGCCGAAGGTTTGGGGAAACAGCTGGACGCCGGCCTGGAGAACGCCAAGGCGGCGCAGGCCAGCATTCGCACAGCCCATACGCTCAAGGAGGCGGTCGATTCCGGCAAGGTCATTTCCGGCCCGGGCGCCACGTTCCGGGTGGCCGGTCTTCAGCTTGGCCAGGTGCTTGGGATTGGCGGGAAGGACTCCGCCGAAACCCTCGGCAAGACCCGACAGGCCATCCAGTCGATGGCTCAGGCCGAGCTTGACGCGTCGGCGCAGATGAAGGGTCAGGGCCAGATCACCGAGTCGGAGCGCGGCCTYATCAAGCGCGCCGCAGCTGGCGATATCGACGGGTTGACTGCCCCAGAGATCCGCCAGTTGGCGGACGTGATGGAGCGCTCGGCGCGCTACAAGATCGCCGCCCATCGGTCCAACGTTGATCGCCTGAAGAACATGCCTGACGCCGCTCCCGTCATGCCGTTCTACCAGGTGGATGAGCCGGCCGCCTACTCCGCCCCGAAGGGCGTCGGGGGCGTCCGTCGCTACAACCCCGCAACCGGGACGATCGAGTAATGGCGCAGATCATCGAAGTCCCAGGCCACGGCCGGGTGGAGTTTCCCGACGGCATGGACGACGCCTCTATCGTCAAGGCGATTCAGGGCCTTGCCCCGAAGAGGCCCAGTCTTGCCGAGGAGACTGGCCCAGTCCAGGCCGGGATCATCGCCATGGGGCGCACTGGCGACCGGGTCATGAAGGGCGTCGAGCAGCTCTACTACGGCGCCCGCTCGGCCCTATCCGGTCCCGACACGACATCGCTTGTCACGGGCGGGAAGAACCAATGGGACGTGAAGGCCGACCAGTTGCGCCAAGCGGCGGGGATTGACGATGCGGCATACAAGCCACTTCAGGAGGCCCACCCTATTGCTACTGGCGTCGGCGAAGCGTTGCCTTCGCTGGCCATTCCTATGGGTGGTGGTGTTGGCGTGCTTGCAAAGCTCGGCCGCGCCGCTGTTGGTGGCGCGCTGCCGGGCGCTCTTTCCTACGGCTCAGCCGAGGAGCGCGCCAAGGCTGCTGGCGTTGGCGCTGCTGGCGGCCTTGCTGGCGCAGGCATTGGCATGGGCCTCACGAAGGCCCTGAGCCCTACTGGCCGCGCCGCCATCTCTGATACGGCTCAAGCCGCCGCTCAGCGCCTAGGCCTCAAACTCACGGCCGGCCAGCAGACGCAGAACCCTGCGCTGGTGAACCTGGAGAACTATCTTTCGCGCGCGCCCGGGTCGTCCGGGGCGATGGCTGCTGGCAAGGCGACTCAACAAACCGCACTCGATACCGCAGCTGCCCGCTCAATGGGCCAGACGGCCGGTGACCTGTCGGAAGGAACGTTTGACGCGGCGCGCAAGGGCATCGGCGCCGAGTTCGGCCGGCTGCAAGGCGTCACGGCTCCGCAGTTGGGAAACGACTTCCTCCAGACCCTGGCGACTATCGATGCTGACAACATGGCACGCGGCGCTTTCAAGTCCAAGTCTGTTGATTCACTCATCAACAAGTCGCTAGACCTGGCCCAGCAGGGCAACCTCAGCGGCAAGGCGTACAAGGAAATCCGCACTCAACTCACCAACGAGGCTGACGCGGCATTCAAGGCCGGTGACGCAACTGTCGGCCAGGCATACAAGGCTGTCCGCGCCGCCCTGGATGACGCCGCGAAGTCGAGCCTGTCACAGGCTGATCAAGAGGCGTGGGACCTGACGCGCAAACAGTGGGCGGCGTACAAAACGCTGACCAAGTCCAATGTGGCGGAGGCTGGAAACGTCAGCCCCGCTCGGGTGGCGTCCGCGATGCGCGGCAAAGGGGACCTGCTACGCACAGGGCAGGCATCCGGCGAGCTGGCGGACATCGCCCGCATTGGTGAGGCCGTGAAGGGTGCACAGAACCCGAATAGCGGCGTGAACATCAACCAGATGCTCTATGGCAACCCCATCACGGGCGCGCCGCTGATGGCAGGGAACAAGGCGCTACAGGCTGCGTATATGTCGCGGCCGGTGCAGCGCTACATGGCCAACGGCCTACTCAATCTCGGTCCAACCGCTGAAGGCCTGATGCAGCAAGCATCTTTGCCTCTCGGCGCGCCTGTCGTCGGCGGGCTACTAGGGACGCGATGACCTTGGTGACCGGCATGCGGAACATCCATTCATGCCGTGGGGCGACTCGCTGGATGACCCAAAGGATGGCCACCGGCACGGTAGCCCACATCAGCACGCTGAAGAAGCCCACAACGCCCTGACCGAAAAAGCGTAACCACAAGCTCTCGTCCATCCCCGCAATGTACCCGCCTCGGCTTACGCCCTGGCGGGTTTTCTCTTTCTGGAGCCCGTATGCGTCCGATCCTCTTTGCTGCCCTCATGGCGGCAGGCCCCGCCCTGGCTGGCCCTTGCACTGCTCACGATCAGTGGACGGGCCCCGACAAGATCAAGCACGTCGGCGCTGGTGCTGCCGTCTCGTCTGCCGTCGTGCTGGCCACCGGTTCCAAACGTGACGCCATCTTGGCCGCTGTCGCCATCGGCGTGATCAATGAGATGGCTGACCGCAAGAGCCCGAACCACACCTGTTCGCTCCAAGACCTCGCTGCCACGGTAGCAGGCGGCGTGGCTGGCGCCTACGGAACCTCCTGGGTCGTTGGCCCGAACTACATCGGCTTCATCAAGCGCTTCTGACCCATGAGCGACCCCATCGACCCCATCGACAGCATCAACGGGCGCCTTGAGGGCATCGAGAACCGCGTCTCGACCATTGAGAAGGCTGTGAGCGAGAACACCCGAGCAACGCTTGAGGGCAACCGTGATGCGCGCGAGATCCTGGAGCTGTTCCAGGCGGTGCGTGGCGGCTTCAAGGTGCTTGGCTGGCTGGGCACGGCTGCGAAGTGGGTAGCCGGCGTGGCTGCTGCGGTAAGCGCGCTGTGGGTGTTGTTCCACCAGGTCAACGGGCCGAAGCCGTGAGGCTACAGCTTCGGGCGTCTGGTCCCCTTGGGAGCGAACCAAAGGTTTTCGGGCCATCCGCGGATAGCACGCGTGGCGGAGGTCGTCACCGGAACGCCGTAATGAGAGCACGCCTGCGCAAATGTCATGGATGCACCATCGACAGTGACCATGCGATTCGCGCGAGTGTTGTTCGCTTGCTCGACGCGGGTTGCCCAATAGCAATTCTCGGGGCAATAGCCGCCGTTCGTGTCGCGCCGCTCCAGCGTCAGCCCGGATGGGCGCGGCCCCATGTCTGCCATGAAGTTTTCGAACGTCTGCCACTGTTCGCAGACAGAAATACCTCGGCCGCCATAGTTCTTCCACTCTGGCACGTTCGGGTTGCTGCATCTCCGCTTCATGGCCGACCAAATGCGGTATTCGGTCGTCTCTGTGGCGCCATGTCGCGTCGCCTTCGCTTTCGAAAACTCGCGCCTGAAGCATCCACAGCTAACGACCAGCCCCCGCCGCAGCGCATTGAGCGTCGTGGTTTGCGACCGCCCGCAGTCACATTGACAGCGCCAGTAGCTGTGCTGCAGATCGCGCCGCTCGCAGGCCACGGCTACAAGCCTGCCGAAGCGCTCTCCAGAAATGTCGTGAGGAATTCCCATGGACTTGTTTGGCGAAGCCTTTAAGCGCTTGCTTATCAATGAGGGCGGGTATGTCTGCGACCCGCGAGATCCAGGGGGCGAGACCCGCTATGGGATTAGCAAACGCGCATATCCACACCTCGACATCAAGGCCCTCACTTTAGAAGATTGCAAAGCAATATACAAGCATGACTTCTGGGACCGCGCCCAGTGCGACAAGCTGCCCCGCCAATTCGCTTTCCAGGCGCTAGACGCTGCTGTGAATCACGGCATCGGCAACGCCGTCCGCTGGATGCAGCGCGCCGCCAAGGTGGCCGATGACGGGGTTGTCGGCCCCATCACCATCGCCGCCGTGACGCGCGCGGACCCTCATGACCTGGTGCTGCGCTTCAACGGCGAGCGCCTTCGCTTCTACACCAAGCTCTCGACCTTCGATGCCTTCGGGCGCGGGTGGGTCAACAGGGTTGCCGGCAATCTCGACTTTGCTGCCGAGGACAACTGATGCACCGCGAAACGATGTGGGCCGCTTTCTGGCGCGGCTTCACGAACGCCTATCGGCTGACGATGCGCATCCTCAGGCTGGGCCGATGAAGAAGCTCAGCCTCCGCCCCTATCACGGCAACCTCTACGTCTGCACCGATGAGGCCGGCTACCAGCGGGCGCACAAGCGCGTATTTGGCTCGCGCGATGTGCCCCTGTCCTCCGAGGGTCGCGCTGGCCGCTTTGTTGGCGGCGAGGGCGCTGATGGGCTTTGGACTTATCTGGTCTGGCATTCGTCGCCTGGCGTCCTGGCCCACGAACTTAGCCACGTCCTCTTCCATGTCTTCGAGCGCTGCGGGATGGACCCGCGCGACTCGGGCGGAGAGGCCTTCTGCTACATGCTTTCCCAACTGATGCTTGAAGCATTGGAGTAACCATGAAGACTCTCACCATCCTCGCCGCCATGGCTCTCACCGGCTGCGCCTCGTTCTACAAGCCCTCCGACATGAGCGCCGAGCAGCTCAAGGCCATGGCTTCCGACAACAAGGGCGTGGGCTATTGCATGTCCGCCC